>CAZBTT010000067.1:0-14227 GCA_964494295.1 uncultured Acidobacteriota bacterium | reverse complement strand
TCCGATGCCGAAAGACGAAACGAGTTTCACGCTCACCGTCGCGCCCGGATTCACGCGCTTGAGGTCGTGGACGAGCTGAGCCAGATCCTCGATGCTGTAGATGTCGTGGTGGGGCGGCGGCGAGATCAAGGTGACACCCTGGGGTGAGTGCCGCACCCTGGCGATATGAGCGACCACTTTCCGCCCCGGCAACTGCCCGCCTTCGCCGGGCTTGGCGCCCTGCGCGATCTTGATCTGAAGTTCCTCGGCCGAAACGAGGTAGTCGGTGGTAACGCCGAAACGGCCCGACGCCACCTGTTTGATGCGATGGTTGGCCCGGTCTCCGCCGGGAAGGTCACGCCAGTAGTTCTCCTCGGCTTCGCCGCCTTCGCCGCTGTTGCTCCAAGCTCCGATCCGGTTCATCGCGATGGCGAGGGCCGCGTGGGCCTCCGGGGAAAGGGAACCGAGCGACATCGCGGCGGTCGAGAAGCGGGTGAAGAGAAAGGATGCCGGTTCAACCTCCTCGACAGCGATGTCCGCGCCGGGCGTGTCCCGAAACCGGAAGAGATCGCGAACCGCGAGGGGAGCGCGTTGTTCGACGAGCTGCGCATAGCTGCGTGAATCGAGCCTCTCGCCGCTTCGGATCAACGCATGGAGCGCCTTCACGACCCCGGGTTCGTAGGCGTGGGCCTCGTCCTTTCGCCGATAACGGTGAGCGCCGCCTTCCTCGAGGCCCGGCGTGGCCGCGTCGAAAGCGCGACGGTGCCGGTCGAGCACGTCCGTGGCGATCTCGATCAGGCCATGACCCTCGAGCCTTGATGGCGTTCCCGTGAAGTGGCGATCGACGAGGTCGCGGTCGAGGCCGATCACCTCCATGAGTTGCGCGCCCTGATACGAGCGCAAGGTCGAGATTCCCATCTTCGAGAGGATCTTGAGCAGGCCTTTTTCGACGGTCGCGGTCACGTTCCGGATCGCGCTCTCAGCCGACATCTGGCCATCGAGGTCGGAGGTCCAGAGGCGCGCGCCTTCGAACAGGCCGTAGGGACAGACGGCGTTGGCGCCGAAGGTGAGGAGCGCCGCGATCTGGTGGTCGTCTCTGGCGTCGGCCGTTTCAACAATCAGGCTTGTGCGAAGACGGAGCCCTTCGCGGACGAGGTTCTGGTGGACCGCGGAAACCGCGAGGAGCGACGGAATCGCGGCATGACCTTCGTCGACACCCCGGTCGCTCAGAAGGATGCGGGTGGCGCCCGCGCGCACGTCGCGCTCCACCGCGAGCAGGACGCGATTCAACGCTCGCTCCATCTCCTGCGCCTCGGGATCCTCGACCGCTGGGAAGAGCAACGAGGCCGAGCCGACGCTCTCATCATCCACAGACGCGACGATGCCCAGATCCTTCTCGGTCAGGACGGGACTCTCGAGCCGCACCCGGTCTGGTGCATCAGGGCGATCTCCAAACGGATCGGCGGAGGCGCCGACGAACGTGGCGAGTGACATGACCAGGTGTTCGCGCAGAGGATCGATGGCCGGATTCGTGACCGGGGCGAAACGCTGCTTGAAAAAGGAGAAGAGCAGCCGGGGCTTCTCGGAGAGGCACGCGAGCGGTGTGTCGTCGCCCATCGAGCCCACCGGCTCGGCGCGGTCTCGAGCCATGGGCCCGATGACGAATTGGAGTTCTTCGCGGGTATAGCCGAAAGCGGAAAGAACACTCATCGAGGCTTCCCGGTGCGAGGGCTCCTGCGTGCGCGCGATCTCGCCGCCCGCGTCGGCGGGGGCTTGCGCGATACGCGACGCGGCCAGGAGGCGGTCACGCGAGGTGCGATCGATCAGCCGTCCCTGCTCGAGATCCACCGCCAGGAAGCCCCCGGGCCCGAGCCGCCCGCGTTCCGCGATCCGGTCGGGTGCGACATCGAGAACGCCGGCCTCGGACGCGACAAGGACAAGATTGTCCCGGGTTATTACCGTGCGCGCGGGGCGGAGACCGTTGCGATCGAGCATCGCGCCCGCGAGCCGGCCGTCCGAAAAAGTGATCAGAGCCGGACCGTCCCACGGCTCGATCATCGCGGAGGCGGCTTCGTGGAATCGTCGGGTGTCCGCGGACAGACTCCCATCGTTCTCCCATGCGGGCGGGACCATCATCGAGAGACCTTCGATCGACGAGTGCCCGGCCGTGGTGAGCAGGCTGAAGGCCTCGTCCAGGCTGGCGGAGTCGCTCGCGTTTTTCGGCAGCATCGGCCGGCTCGCGGCTTCGCTCAGACCCAGGCTTCGCCCGGCTCCCGCGCGTCCGCGCGCCTCCATCCAGCGGCGATTGCCATCGATCGTGTTGATTTCCCCGTTGTGGGCGATCCGGCGGAAGGGCTGCGCGCGCGACCACGAGGGATGAGTGTTCGTGCTGAACCGGTTGTGAAAGACCGCGAAGGGGGTTCGATACTCGCGACTGCGGAGGTCGGCGTAGAAATCGCGGAGTTGCGAGCCGCGGAGAAGGGCTTTGTAGACCATGGTGCGATGACTGAGCGAGGCGATGAAGAAGCCTTCGTGCCCCGCCGCCCGCGCGAGCGCCTCCGCCTCCCTGCGCGCGATGAAGAGACAGCGTTCGTAGGCGTCGTCCTCGATCTCCGCCGGCCGCGAAACCACGATGTGCAGAAGGCGCGGCTTCGAAGCGAGCCCCAGGGGCCCAAGCACCGCGTCGTTGGTTGGAACCTCGCGCTGAGCCACGAGATCGAGGCCCTCTGAGCGGACGGCGGTAGCCATGAACTCGATTCCGCGATCCTGCGCCGCCGCGTCGCGGGGGAGGAACAGGCTGCCCACCCCAAAGCCTTCCTCGGCCATGGCCGCTTCGATGCCGTTCCCCGGCTCGGCGACGAGCAGCGCCCAGGGGATGGCGGTGAGGAGTCCGGCCCCGTCGCCGGTCTGCCCGTCGGCGCCCAGGCCGCCGCGGTGATCGAGACGGGCCAGTGCGGTAAGAGCGAGCGGAACGATGTCGAAGCGCGAGCGCCCGGACCGGTCGGCCAGAAACCCCGTCCCGCAGGCATCGCGCTCAGAGTCGCTTTGACCTGCGGGACGGGGCGGAGAGATCCAGCACATGTTGGAAAGGTGTTTAACAATTCCCATGGCATGTGTAAAATAGAACGTCACAATGAGTGTTATGCGCTTCTGAGATGACTGGGGAGCGCATGGCAGGCATTGGAAGCATCTGAAAAGGAGATGGGGATGGATCTGCGTCAGCTGGAGATGTTTCGCGCGGTGGCCGAGGAAGGCACCTTCACCAAGGCGGCCCGGCGGGTGCATGTCACCCAGTCGGCGATCAGCCGTCAGATCAAGCTTCTCGAAGAGGAACTCGGCAGCGTCGTCCTCCATCGCGGCCAGAAGCGGGTGGCCCTCACTGCATCGGGCGATCTGCTCCTGAAGACGGTTCACCGCGTGCAGCGCGAACTTCAAGAGACGGTCTCCCAGATCTCCGAGACCCGGACCTTGAACCGCGGCTCCTTGAGCCTCGCGGGGGGCATGACGGTGTGCATGTACATCCTGCCTCCTGTCCTCAAGCGCTTTCGAGCCCTTTACCCCAAGGTGGACCTGACGGTTACGAATGCGGCGACGTCGACCGTCCTCGACAGACTGCGCGGGCACGACCTGGATCTGGCGCTTCTCACCCTGCCCATTGTGGGCGACGATCTTCAGGTGCGTCCCGCGCTGCGGGAAGAGATGGTGGTGGTCACCGCCCCCGGACACCCGCTCTCAAAGAAGCGCCCGGTGGCTCCCGAAGATCTCGCCAACCACCCCCTCATCCTTTATGAGGCGGGTTCGAACACGCGTCGCGTCCTCGACGACTTCTTTCTCGAAGAGGGTGTCGCGGTGCGCGTGGCCATGGAAACCGAGAACGTCGAGATCATCAAGGCCATGGTGAGTCACGGCCTCGGGGTCAGCATCATTCCCTTCGCGGCGGCGGCGAAGGACGTCAAAGCCGGGCGCCTGGCCTATTCGAAACTCCGGGGACGCAAGCTCTATCGCGAGACGGGCTGGGTCTACATGAAGTCGGACTACGTTCCAAAGACCGTCTCCGAGATCCTCCGCGTTTTCGATTCAGTGAAGGACAAGTACCTCCACGCGATCCCGGGCTCCTAGCTATACGATCTCTTCCGGCGCCGGGTAGAGGGGAGTCACGGCACTCTGGTCTTCCTCGCCGGTGCGGATCCGATAGACCTTCTCGACCGGAAGGACGAAGACCTTGCCGTCCCCGACCTCGCCCGTGCGAGCCGAAGTGAGGATCGCCTGGACCGTTGGTTCGACGAAGTGGTCACTCACTCCGATCTCGATGCGGACCTTCTCCGACAGTTCCATCCGGACCGTGGTGCCGCGATACGTCTCGACGTGCTCGGTCTCGCCCCCGTGACCCTGCACGCGGGAGAGGGTGAGGCCGCGCACCTCGGCGCGAAAGAGAGCCTCGAGCACTTCGCTCAACTTGTCGGAGCGGACGATTGCCACCACGAGCTTCATGACCGGCCTCCCGCGGCCTCAAGGCCGCCCGGGACGGAGACGGGCTCCGCCGCCCTTGGCAGGGCGTCGCGAAGGATCAGGAGGGCGCCTTCGCCCCGAACGTAGGCCTCCTCGCCGTGCTGGCTGACATCCAGACCGACACCTTCGTCGCGCTTCGACACGCGCAGCGGAACGACCAGATCGACGAGCTTGAGCAAGCTCCACGAAGCGAGAGCGCTGTAGGCGGCGACCACGAGCACGGCAACGAGCTGGATTCCAAGCTGCCGCGCGTTACCCGCCAGGAGGCCATCCAGCGGGGATCCCCAGGCCTTCTCGGCGAAGACGCCAGTCAGAAGCGCCCCCACGGCCCCGCCGAGGCCATGAGCCGCCGCCACATCGAGCGAGTCGTCAAGCCGCGTTCGCGCGCGCCACAGCAGTCCGAAGTAGCTGGGCACGGCGGCAAGAGCGCCAATGACGATGGCCGAGATGGGGCTCACGAGCCCGGCCCCGGGCGTGATGGCGACAAGGCCCACGACCATCGCGGTCGCGGCCCCGACCGCGGTGACCTTGCTCGTGCGATGCAAGTCGAGCAGCGTCCAGACCACCAGCGTGCCCGTGGGTGCGAGGAGGGTGTTCGTGAAAGCGATGGCGGCGGTGGTGTTGGCGCCCAGCGCGCTTCCCGCATTGAAGCCGAACCAGCCGAACCAGAGCAGGCCCGCGCCGAGGAGGGTGAACGGCACGTTGTGGGGAAGGATCGCCTGCCGGGCGTAGTCCTTGCGTGCGCCCATCATCACGGCGGCCACGAGTGCCGCCACCGCGGCGTTGATATGGACGACGGTTCCGCCCGCGAAGTCGAGGGCGCCGAAGGTGCTCAGGAAACCGCCGCCCCAGACCCAGTGCGCGACCGGCGCATAGACGAGGACGCTCCACAGTGTGATGAAGGCCAGGTAGGCCGGAAATCGCATCCGCTCGGCGATGGCTCCGGAGATGAGCGCGGCGGTGATGATTGCGAACGTCCCCTGGAAGGCCATGAAGAGAATGTGGGGAATCGTTCCCTGCGCCTCGATGCCTACTCCCGAAAGGGCCGCCCAGGAGAAGCCGCCCGCGAACCCCGAGCCTTTCGAAAATGCGAGCGAGTAGCCGACAAGCGCCCACGCGAGTCCCACGAAGCCGAGAGCGGAAATGCTCATCATCATCGTGTTGAGCGCGTTCTTCCCGCGCACGAGGCCTCCGTAGAAGAAGGCCAGGGCCGGGGTCATCAGAAGGACCAGAGCGGTGGAAATGAGGATCCAGGCGGTATCAGCGGCATTCAGTGGGCTTTCCACTGTTAATCTCCTTGACTTAAATCTAAATAAGACATTATTAAAGCTTAATTCTATGTGAATTAATTTACAAGCCGTGGCCGGGGAGACTCGCCGGCAAGGGTTGAAGTGTTCGTTTGCGGACGCCCGGCGTCCAAAGATGGAAGGCTGGACCATCCATTTCCGGGGTATTGCGCCGGTTCGGCGATGGCATAGGCCTTGAATGAGAGCGGTCATGCTGAACGACCTGCGTCTCGCGATTCGGAGCCTGCGCCACCGCCCCGGCTCCACCACGCTCGCGGTTGCCGCACTCGCGCTCGGGATCGGGGCGAATGCCGCGATCTTCAGTTTCGTACAGGGCATTGTGCTTCGGCCGCTGCCCTATCCCGATCCGGACCGGATCGTCGACCTCGCCGAGACCGACCACCGCTCGAGCGACCCGGGAGCGGTTTCCCCCCGCGACCTCGCGGACTTCAAGACCCTCGATACCATCTTCGTCGACCTCGCGGGCTTCGATCGTGGCGGGAAGAACGTTTCCTTCGTCGGCTCTCCGGAGCGCCTCAGCGGTTTGTCGGTCGAGCCCTCCTACTTCGACGTCCTTGGAGTCCATCCGGCGATCGGTCGCGCGATCGCGCCGGGAGAGGACACGGCAGGCCGGGACGATGTCGTTGTGATCAGCCACCGCATTTACGAGACTCGATTCGATCGAAGCCCGGCGATTCTGGAGAAGTCGCTCCTCATGGACGGCCGGCCTCACCGGATCGTCGGGGTGATGCCCCGTGATTTCCGGACGCCGGAGGAATTGAAGGCGGTGTTCCAGGTCGACTACCTCGTGCCGGGGGTGGTGCCCGACGACATGCGGCACAATCGCAGCGAGCACATTCTGAGCGTCATCGGACGGCTGCGCCCGGGGGTGAGCGTCGAGCAGGCGAATGTGGCTCTCGCCGAGATCATGGCCCGCATCGCGCGCGCCGAGCCCGAAACGAAGCGAGAGGTCCGGGCTTTCGTGCGCAGTGGTCAGGAAGTTCTCTCGGGTTCGCTTCAGACCCCGATGATGCTTCTGCTCGGCGCGTCCGCCCTCATCTTTCTCATCGCCTCCGTGAACGTCGCGAGTCTGCTCGCCGCCCGCGCCGTGGAAGAGAGCCGCGACGTCGCGGTCGGCATCGCCCTGGGGGCCTGGCGCGGCCGGGTGGTTCGCGGGCGGCTGGCTCGCGGCCTCGTTCTTGCGGCGGCTGGTTGCGTGGCCGGGCTGCTCCTCGCCTTCGCTCTCGAGGGCATCCTCATTGCGTCAGCGCCTGCGCGCACGCCCCGCCTGTCCGATATCGGGATCGACCTCGGGGTGATCGGCCTCGCCTCGTTGCTCTCACTCGTCGGTTCCGCCGTGTTCGGCCTCCTCCCAGCACTTCTCGTCTCGCGCTCGCGCGCCACCGAAGCCTTGCGCGCGGCGCCTCGCGGGTCGGCGGGTCGAAAGGGCCGGCTGGGGCGTGGAGCGCTCGTCGCCATTGAAGTCGGCCTGGCCGTCCTTCCTCTAGTCGGCGCCACGCTCCTCCTGCGCAGTTTCGCGGAGTTGCGCGGAGTGGACCTTGGTTTTGAGACCGAGCGCGTTCTGGTCGCGAACCTGCCCCTGGCGGCCGAGCGCTATTCGACGGGCGAAGCGCGGTTCACCTTCTTCGAGGCGCTCACCGAACGGGCGCGCGCCATCCCCGGGGTCGAGGCGGTTGGTTTCGCGAATCGTTTCCCCCTCCGCGGCGGATGGGAGAGCGGCCTTGACTTCGACGGCGACACAAGCGAGGCGAACCATTCCGCCGCGTTCCAGGCGATCGGCGGCGACTATTTCAGAGCCCTGGGCGTATCCCTCCTGCGAGGGCGGACCTTCGGTCCGTCGGACGGGAAAGGGGCGCCCGGCGCGGCGGTCGTGAACGAGGCCTTCGTGCGCAAGTTCCTGGCGGGCCGCGCCGACCCGCTCGGTCAGCGATTTCGTCGGGGCCCCGATCGGCCGTGGATCACCGTGGTGGGGGTCGTCTCGGACCTGCGCCGCGAGGGCTTGACCGGCGCACTCGACCCTCAGGTGTACCTCGCGGCCGCGCAGACCGACCTCTACCCGGTACGGCTCGCGGATCTGGCGTTGCGCGTCGCCGGCGATCCGAGCGGGATGATCAAGCCTCTTCAAACCGCGGTGTGGTCGCTGGATCCCGAGCAGCCCCTTGCGAACGTGCGCACGCTCGCGGAGACCATCGACACCAGTCTGGCGGCGCGACGGTTCCAGACGATTCTTCTCACTCTCTTCGCGGGGCTCGCGGTGGCGCTCGCCCTCGTTGGCGTGTACGGAGTGGTGAGCGCGATGGTGGCCCAGCGCACCCAGGAGATCGGTCTCAGGATGGCTCTCGGCGCACGAGCCTCTCAGGTGGCCCGGATGATCGTGGCGGAGTCGCTCATACCGTCCGTTGTGGGACTCGCCGCGGGTTTGGCGGCGGCGGTTGCGATGGCGCGCGCCATGTCCGGCCTCGTTTTCGGGATCTCCGCCATCGATCCGACCACGTTCGCCATTGCGCCCGTCGCACTGGTCGTTGCGGTGGCCCTCGCGAGCCTGAACCCGGCGCTGTGTGCCGCGCGCGTCGAGCCCACGACCGCCCTGCGCGACCTCTAGGCCGACGCTAGCCTTCTATAGGTTGGCCGCGCCGATAGACTCGGCGTGCTTTGTCGAACCGGTTTCCGCTTCTCTTCCTTCTGCTGATCGCCCCCGGCTGTTCGCCGCGGCCGGCGGCCGAGCCCGCCGCGTCCGTTCTCCTGATCACCATCGACACGTTGCGCGCGGACCGCCTTGGGGCCTATGGCGATTCACGCGCGCGCACCCCGGCCCTCGACCGCCTCGCGCAAGAGGGTGTGGTATTCGAGCGGGCTTACACGCCGGCGCCGATCACGCTGCCTGCTCACGCCTCGCTGATGACGGGGCTCCTCCCTCCCGCCCACGGGGTTCGCGGTAACGGTGCTTTTGCATTGGGACCTTCTCAAAAGACACTCGCCGAGGTGTTCAAGGCTTCGGGGCGCAGGACCGCGGCCTTCATCGGAGGCTTCCCTCTGGCCGCGCGGTTCGGCCTGCACCGCGGCTTCGACGTCTACGACGACACGATGTCGAAGGCTCCAGGCGTCAACTACGACTTCGCGGAGCGGCGCGCCAGCGACGTGGTCGACTCCGCGAGGGCCTGGCTGGCCGCCAACCCCGGCCCCGTCTTCGTGTGGGTTCACCTCTTCGATCCCCACGCGCCCTACGATCCTCCGGGCGATTTCCGGACGGACGATCCCTACCGCGACGAAATCGCGGCGGTCGATGCGACGACTGCAAGGCTGCTCTCGACGTGGGACGCGCGGCCCGGACCGAGTGTCGTGGCCTTGACCTCTGACCACGGCGAAGCGTTTGGCGAACATGGGGAGTGGAGTCACAGTCTCTTCATCTATGACACGACTCTGCGGATTCCCCTTATTGTCAGAGGGCGAGGCTTCGATCCCGGGAAGCGCAGTCGGGTGGCCGTGGGACTCACCGACATCGCGGCCACGCTCATCGAGTCGGCGGGAGTCAGTGGTGCGTCCCTCCCCGGAGTCAGTCTGACTCAGGCTCTCGGGTCCGGGGCGCGGGATCGAGTGCTCTACGCCGAGACCCTCGCTCCGCGCCTCGACTTCGGGTGGAGCGAACTGCGATCGTTGCGGGAGGCCGGTTTCAAGTGGATCAGGGCCCCTCGGCCCGAGTTGTACGCGCTCGCGGATGACGAGGGGGAAGCCAGAAACCGGGCGGCTGAAGATGCGGCGCGCGCGCGAGCGCTCGATGGCGCTCTCTCGAAGCTCCTTGTCACAACGGGGGAGATGACGGCGACGCGATCCCTCGATGCCGAGACCGAGGAGCGACTCCGTTCTCTCGGCTATGTGCAGGGCCCGGGCGGGCGGGGAAGCGGCGCGGATCCGAAGGACAAAGTAGAGGTGGCCCGCCGAATCGCCGAGGCCGCCGGCCCCTTCGCCGACTGGCCGGCCGCCATCGCGGCGTACAGATCCCTCGTCGCCCTCGACCCTCAAAACCCGCTCCTGAACATGCGGCTGGCCGACGCTCTCCTCCGCTCCGGCAAGGCGGCGGAGTCGTTGCGCTTCTTCGCGAGCGTGATCAAGTCACAGCCGACCACCGCCGATCCTCATGTCGGCTATGCGACGGCACTCGCGCAGCTCGGTCGGCTGAGAGAGGCCCGCCGCATTCTCCAGGATGCGATGGCGGTCGATCCTCGCAATGGTCAGGTGCGTTACAACCTCGGTGAGATCGCTCGCGTGGAGGGTCGGGTCAGTGACGCGCGCCGCGAGTACGAAGCCGCACTCGGAGATCCCGTTACCGCCGCGCGGGCCCAGGCGCGCCTTCAGGAGATCCGATGAAGATGCGCGGCCGGTGTGCCGTGGTGTCAGTGCTTGCGGCGTTTTGTGGGTCGGGCTGCGCGAAACGCGCTCCCGAGGTTCCGCCAAGCGTCCTTCTGGTTACCATCGACACTCTTCGCGCGGATCGCGTGGGCGCCTACGGTTCTCGAGCGGGTCTGACACCTACCCTCGACCGGCTCGCGGCCCGAGGCTGGCTCTTCGAGGATGTCGCGGCCGCCGTACCGTTGACTCTACCGTCTCACGCGACGATCCTCTCTGGCCTTGATCCCTACCATCACGGCGTCCGCAACAACGGCACTTACGTGTTTCCTGAGGTCACGCCCACGCTCGCGACGATACTGGAGGCTCGCGGATACGACACGGCGGCCTTTGTCTCCGCGGTGGTTCTCGATCGAAGGTACGGCCTCGCCCGGGGCTTTGATGCCTATGACGACCGGATCACCCGGGTTACAGAGGGGCGCAGCGTGCTCGAATCCGAGCGACCATGCGATGCCGTGGTTGCGAACGCGAGTGAGTGGATCCGCGCACAGGGCGGGCCGTTCTTCGCCTGGGTCCACTTCTACGAACCCCATGCGCCGTATGTGGCGCCCGCGGAACACGCGGTTCCTGGCCGGAGCCCGTACGATGCGGAGGTCGCTGCCGCGGACCGATGTCTGGGCCGCCTGATCGAGGTGGCCGAAGGGGCTCGCCAGAATCGGTTAGTGACTGCGGTGACGAGCGATCATGGCGAGGGCCTCGGCGAACATGGCGAGTCAACGCATGGACTCTTTGTCTATCAATCCACGCTTCGCGTTCCCATGGTGATTTCGGGCCCGGGCGTAACCGGGGGGAAGCGGCACGCGGGAGTGACGCGCAGCGCGGATCTGCTCCCGACGCTGCTGGGAGTCCTTGGGATCGAGGGTCCGCCACGCCTCGATGGTCGCAATCTTGTTAAGGACTCTGCCGGGCGCGAGGCTTATGCGGAGAGCGACTACGCGACGGGTTTCGGGTGGGCGCCCGTGCGCTCGTGGCGGATCGGGAACTTGAAGCTCGTCGACGCGCCGCGACGCGAGTTGTATGACCTCGGCGCCGATCCCGCCGAAACTGAGGATCTCGCGGGTTCGCGTTCCGAGGATGTCGGACGCCTGCGCGGCGTCTTGAAGTCCGCGCTCGCCTCCGAAGTCAAGGGTGCGCAAGCGAACGTGGGGACCGACAACGAGGAGAGGCTTCGCTCGCTTGGCTACGTGGCCGCGACTTCGCGTCGCGCCGAAGCGGCGGGGCCCGCTCTCGACCCCAAGGACGCCGCGGCCCTTCTTCGCGGATTCGAGCAGGCGATGGAGGCCGAAGCGCGCGGAGATTTTGAGTCTTCGGCACGGCTGCTCGCCGAGCTCATCCGGAAGGACACGACGAACGTCACGTTTCATCGCTCTCTGGCCGCGGCACTTCGTCGGGAGCGTCGCGGGGAGGAAGCCTTGCGGGTGCTCAACATCGCGGAGAGACTCGATCCGAAATCGGCGACTCTGGCTCACGACCGGGCCATCGTCCTCGACGAGCTTGGGAAGGGCGTTCAAGCCATTGAATCAGAGCGGCGAGCCATCGAACTCGACCCCACGCTCGTGGAAGCTCATGACCATCTCGCGACACTGCACGCCGCAGCCGGCCATTTCGACCTCGCGCGCGAGGCGGTCGAGACGGCGCTCCGACTCGACACGAACCATGCTCGCGCGTGGGTGAACCGCGGGAACATCGCCCGCGCGATGGGTCAGCCAACCGAGGCCGAGCGAAGCTACGCTCGAGCGCTTGAACTGTCTCCGGCGCTTGCCGAGGCGTTGAACGGCTCGGGCGTTCTCGCGGTCGAGGCGGGACAGTTGGATCGCGCGGCAGACCTGTTCACGCGTGCCCTCGCCAGTGATGTCAGCCTTCACGAAGCGCGGCTCAATCTGGCCGTGACCGAGTTTCAGCGAGGAGATACCGCGCGAGCGATCACCCTGGCGAGGGACGCCGCCGCGAGCACCCGGGACTCGGCCCTTCGGGCGAAGGCGCGCGCATTTCTTCGCGACCTTCAAGCCACACTGCGCTGAGCGTCCGGCTCCCGGCGCGACGCTTCTTCGGTTAGACCCGGCAGGCGAGGCCCGTTTGTTGCATTGATTGAAGACACGATTCACCGTTTCGAGATACAAACGACTGTACGTGCTCGAAACCTCGACGCATGCTGTTTAAATTGTTAGACTTTCGTCAAACACAGGGAAGCCTTCCGCACCCGCGAGCGATGTTCGATTGAATTCACGATCCGTGAAAGTGAATTCCGCGGGGACCGTGACGGTCCAAGGTGGGCGGCCCATTTTTAGGAGAAAACACTTGACCCATCGTTTCCGTTATCTGGCGGCGGCGCTCGCGATCGCGCTCGCCGTTGTGTCGCCCGCCTTCGCACAGGGCACCAATGGCCTCATCGAGGGCGCCGTCCTCGATCAGCAGGGCCTCGCTCTGCCCGGAGTTGTCGTGACGGCCACCAACCTCAGCAACGGGTTCTCGCGTTCGGCCACCACCGACACCGCGGGCGCCTACCGCATCGGCGGTCTCCCCGTCGGCGTCTACGAGATCAAGGCGGCGCTCGCCGGATTCAGTGCCCAGGCGCGCAAGGCCAATGTCAACGTCGAATCGACGACCGTCGTTCCGTTCCGCATGGCCGTCGCCGGCCAGACCGAGAATGTCGAAGTCACCGGCGAGGCTCCGCTCATCGACTCCAAGGACTCCGGCGTCGGCGAGGTCATCAACGCGGTCCAGATCGAGAACCTCCCCTTGAACGGTTGTCAGTTTGGCAACCTCGCGGACCTCGTGCCCGGCGTCAGCCTCAGCTACCACACCGATCCCACCAAGAGCACCCAGTTTGCCCCTCAGGTGGCGGGCGGCGGCGGACGCAACATCAACTACCTGATCGATGGTGGCGACAACAACGACGATACCGTCGGCGGCCTCGTCCAGAACTTCCCGCTTGATTCCATCGGCGAGTTCAAGTTCGAGACCCAGCGTTTCCGCGCCGACACCGGCCGCGCCAACGGCGGCACCATCAAGGTCGTCACCAAAAGCGGCACCAACGAGTTCAAGGGCTCCCTCTTCGAGTACTTCCGCGACAAGAGCATGAACTCCATCACCAACACCGAGAAGCTCAACAAGCGTCCCAAGGGCGACTACCGCAAGAATCAGTTCGGCGGCAGCCTCGGCGGTCCGATTCTCAAGGACAAGACCCACTTCTTCCTCTCCGTCGAGCGGGTCCAGCAGGACACCACTCAATCGGTCAGCACCCGCGGCCTGTTCCCGGACAAGGACGGTGTGTTCGACGTTCCCTTCCGCGAGACGATGGGCGTCGCCAAGATCAACCACCAGCTCAATCCGAACAACTACCTCTCGGTTCGTTACGGCTACGACAAGAACGAGCAGCCCTACGGCGCCAACGCGACAACGCCTCCCGAGGGATGGGGTATCAGCACGAACAAGTTCCATTCCGCGAACGTCAACCTCAACAGCGCGCTGTCTGGCGGACGTCTCAACGAGTTCGTGTATCAGTACTCGTACTTCAAGAACTTCATTTCCGCCAATTCGAACCTGCCCTATGAAGTGTTCCCGAACGGTGTGAGCGTGGGCCAGAGCGTCAACACGCCCCAGACCACAGAACAGCACAAGCACCAGTTCCGAAACGACTTCAGCTGGACGATGGGCAAGCACGACCTTCGGGTGGGCGCTTCCTTCATCTACGAGCCCACGCTCGACATCACTTTCTCGACCGGCCAGGTCAACCAGTACACCCGCCTGAGCGATTCTCGTACGGCGCCGATCTCCACCATCACCCGGAACGGCTCCATCGGCTCGGGTCCGGGCGGCAGTGTCGGCCGCATTCCCAACAACCAGTACGCCTTCTACTTCCAAGACGGCTGGCGAATGAACGACAAGCTGACCATTGACCTCGGCGTGCGCTACGACCTCGTTACCGGCTTCGCCTTCGACCAGAGCAAGAACATCATCCTCGCCGAGCTTCAGGCCGCGGCGAAGGCCGGGGTCTTCAAGAAACCCCGCTTCCCCTGCCCTTGCGT
>CAZBTT010000066.1:0-14234 GCA_964494295.1 uncultured Acidobacteriota bacterium | reverse complement strand
TTCTGGGAAGGGCGCGCGGCGGCCCGGGTGCAGCACCCGAACATCGTTACCGTCTACGAGGCGGGGGGCTTCGAGGGCACGCTTTACATCGCGATGGAACTGCTCGAGGGGCAGGATCTCGCCCGCATCCTTCAAGTCCCTCGCAGTGTCGAAGACAAGATCAAGATCGTGGTCGAGGTCTGCCGGGGCCTCGACTACGCCCACAAACGCGGGGTGATCCATCGGGATATCAAGCCCGCCAACATCCGCATCCTTCCCGAGGGCGGGGTGAAGATCCTGGACTTCGGGATCGCGCGCCTGGGCGACGCGCACATGACTCAGACCGGCCTCGTCCTCGGCACCCCGAGCTATGTGTCCCCCGAGGCGCTGACGTCAGGCCGGGTCGATCACCGCGCCGATCAGTGGGCGGTCGGCGTTCTGCTCTACGAATGGCTCGCGGGCCGTCGCCCGTTCATCTCCCCGAACTTCACGACGCTGGCGCTGCAGATCGTGAACGACCCGCCGCCCGCGATGGGAGATATCGCGGCCGGCCTGCCCGCGGGTCTCACGCAGGTCGTCGCGCGCGCGCTCGCCAAGGTCCCGGCCGATCGCTACCCCGACCTCGCGCACATGGCCGCAGATCTGCGGAAGGTGGCGGGCCTGCGCGCGCCCGTCGAGTCGCCCCTCTCGGAAGAGTCGCGCCGGAAGTCGTATCAGGAGAATCTCGAGGAAGCGAACCGGCGTCTCGCCGCGCACGACCTCGAACGGGCGCTCGAGGCGGCGCGGCGCGCCCAGGCCGTGGAGCCTTCGGGACGTGAGGTCGTGGTGCTCCTCGAGGGAATCGAAGCGCGGCTCCGGGGCGACACACCGCCTCCCTTCCCTCGGGCCTCGATGACTGAGCGCCTGCGCGGGCAGGGTGCTGCCGCATACCGCGACCTCGGGACGTTCGGCGAACCGCCCGCGACCCAGACCGTGGCCTTCTCGCCGACCCGCGAAGTCCTCGCTCTGGCGGGGACCGACGGAGCGGTGCGGTTGTGGGATCTGGCCGCCCGAAGAAAGCTCGCCGCACTGCGCACCGCGATGCATCAGCGCGCGGGCCACGACGCGCGGCCGGTCTGTCTCGCCTTTTCTCACGATGGAAGACTCCTCGCTTCGGGTCATGTCGATGGGGCGATCCACGTCTTCGACCTCTCTCGAGGCCTCGAGTTGCCGCTCAAACTTCGACACGAGGAGATGGTGTCGTCTCTCGCCTTTTCGCCCGATGGCAAGACCCTGGTCTCGGGCGGCACCGACACCAACCTCAAGCTCTGGGAAACGATGGGATTCTGGGCCGGCGAGTCCCGCCGCGAGCTGTATCGGCAGCCCTCCGCGATCACGGCCCTCGCGCACTCCGCCTGTGGCAAGCGGCTCGTCACCGCCCACACCAACCGCACTTTGCGCGTGGTTGACGCCGCGACGACTCGCCTCATCGCCACGCTGCGGGGACCCGAGGCCCCGGTCACATTCCTCCGCGTCGATCCGGCCGGCCGGCTGCTGATCGCGGGAAGTCAGGATCGCATGCTGCGGATCTTCGACCTCGAAACCTCGGCGCCGCCCCACGCCCTGGGTCCCTTCCGCAAGCCCCTGACCGCGGCGGCATTTCTTCCCGAGTCGCGCTGCCTCGCGGCGGTAGGTCTCGAGAATATGGTCCAGATCTTCGACCTCGACTCGCAGGCCCCGCTGGCGAGCCTTTATGGCGGCGCCGACGAAGCCTTCACCGGGGTCGCCCTGTGTGGCAACGGGGAACAACTCGCAGTCGCCCTTGCGGACGGCCGCATGCGACTCTGGGGTCCGGCCTAGCCACCTGGCCCGGCCCTTGCTAGTCAACCCCCCGGGACAGGCTCCGTCCGGCCTCCTGACCGTGTCATTTCGATGTGGTCCAAAGAGGGAGAAAACAATGAACAAAGTTCTTTTGAGCGGCCTCGCGTTGAGCCTTGGCTTGACCGGCGTCGCGTCGGCTCAGGAAGCCGCCAATTCAGTCGTCGGATCGATGATGACTATCACCGGATGCGTCGTGACCGACAAGGAAAACTCCTTCGTGCTCACCCATGTGGAGGAGATCTCAGGACCGCGCTCGACCGCGGCCAGCGCGACCCTCGAAGGAATGGCGGGCGTCAAAGGCGGCGCTCCCGGCGTCATTTACTGGCTCAGCTCCGAGTCCGTCAAGATGATGCGCGGGCATCTCGGCCACAAGGTTGAGGCGACGGGCAAGATCACCGACCTGAGCGATGGCACCATAAAGGTGAAGCAGGAGCCGGGCAAGGCCGGCCCGGACAACACAGTGAAGATCGAGGCGCGCGACAAGGACTCGACGGCCAAGACAGACCAGCCTGTTGTTGACGGACCGCCTGCGACAGTTAAGACCGAATCGACCCGTTCCCTGCCGGTTCGGCGGATCAAGGTCGACAGCGTCAAGATGGTCGCGAACGTCTGCCCGTAACGTCTCTTTCTACACTTTGCCGGGGTTTCCCCGGCTCGTTTCGTTCATTTTGCGCCTTCCGGACGGAGAGGGTGCGCGCGGAAGAATTCCCACATGAGAGCCGAGGCGTCGATGCTGTGACTGGTCCTTCCGACGAACCATTCCGGCAAGGGCCCACCACTCGGCCATGTGTGGCCGCCTCCGTGGATCGTATAAAGCTCCACGGCCGCGTCGTCGGTACAGTTCCGGTACTCGGAGCGGGTGACATCGCTCGCCACCACGGTTTCGATCGATTTCGGTTCGCACCCATTTCGTCTCGCCCGTGTGGCGGTCCACATCGGGATATCGGGAAACACGTGGTCGCGGGCGAGCCATACCTCGCCGCCCTGGTAGCGAGTCTGCCGGTCCGCGGTGCCATGAAACAGGATTGTCGGCACCGGTCTCGGGCTCTCACACCGCTCCCACGATAGAAACACCGCGGACGCCACCATCCCCACGGCCGCGATCCGGTCCGACAACTCGCAGGAGAGCCGGAAGGCCATGCCTGCGCCGTTGGAGAGGCCGTCCGCATAGACCCTCGTATCGTCGATGTTGAACGACACCTTCAGCGCGTCGATCAGATCCGATATGAATCTGACGTCCTTCGGGCCCGTGGCTCCGCCCGCGCGCCAGATCTTCTGCCTTGCGAGTCCGGCTCCCGACGGATAGACGACAATGAACCCGTGACGATCGGCCACACGATTCCATTGGCTCATGTCCCACTGGACCTTCGGCCACGTCGCCCCGCCGTGCAGGCTGATCACGAGCGGCGTGGGCCTCGCGCGGTCATAGCTTCCCGGCACGTACAGCAGGTACTCGCGCTCGTCGCCCGAGGAGAGGATCGCGCCGTTGTTCCGATTCCGCAGGTTGAAGGAGACGCCTCCGGCGAGGGCCATGGCTACCGGGATGCCGAGCAGACCGAACACGGCGCCCAGAACCATCCTGCGATTGCCAAGAGTCTTCATCGGTGCCGGTTCCACGCGAGCGCCAGGGGGGCTGCCGAGAGGCGGCTCAAGGGAACACCCAGAACCGCGATGAGCAGGAGAACGTAGCGAGCCATGTACGGCGAGGTGAAGAGCCAGATGAGCACACCCCAAAGCGCCAGCACCGCGGCCAGCCAGAGCGTCGTACCGGAGAGGAGCGACAGGTCGCTCAGAAGTCGGGCGTCATGGAGACGAACGGCGATCCAGGCCGCAGCGCACGCCCGGGCGCAGGCCAGAAACCCGACGATCCAGGGAAAGCCGTTCCAAATAGCGCCCCGCGCGGCACTATCGTCGTGCAGCCATTGAAGGATGGGAATCAGGACGACCAGAAACGACAAGGACAGGAACGACGTGCCTTTGATGAGGCGCTCGCGGCCGGTGAGGCCGATGCATAGGCGCTGTACGAGACGCCTCCATGTCCAGGTCATGAGCCCGGCGACGATAAGAAGGGCCACCGCGAGCGCCCGAGGCGGCTCGAAGATCTCGATGATCTGACTCATCCCGTCGATCACCACGGGAAGTGTGCCCGAGACCTTGAGTCCGATGGGTATGGCGAAGAGGACCAGTCCCCACGTGGCGAGGGTGCTCCATAGGGCGGCCTTCAACGCGGCGGCGGTGAGAGCGACGCTCGTCAGGGGACGCGTGGCCAGAAACGCGGTAATGCCATATGCATCACGACGGCCGGGATCCGCCGCGTTCAAGCCGGTGGTGAGGAGACCGGCCATGCAGGGTGGAGTCAGCAGGACCGCGAGAAGAGTCAGGAAGACGAGCACTCCGGGCTCGTCGCTGGCGAGGAAAAGCAAACCGAGTTCGAAGGGAAGAAGGATGCCCACCCACACGGGAAGCGACCCGCCATGCTGCCGCCACTCGAACCACAGCTGCGCCGCCGCGGGCGAGCGAAATGGGCCTCGTCGCCGCCCGGAAGCCCCCGCCGCGTTTCCGACCCAGGTGAACACACCGCGCCAATCCGGCACGTAGCCGCAGCGTGCCCGCGAGACCGCATAGCAGGCGGCGAGGTAGGCGAGTGGAATCTGCGGGGCCAGGAAGCCCACAAGCACGGACTCGCGCACGTTGTATTGAATCGCGACGATGACCGCGGCGTCGAGAGCCATCAGCCAGGCCACGGTAACGATCACACGCAGACCGGGCAGAGGGTAGGGCATCCAGGTCAGGACCTGTGTCCAGGCCAGGAAGACAATGCCGAGCACCGCCGGCCACACCAGAGGAACGTGCCCTCCCCATGGCCGCAGCGTGAACAGCACCAGGTCTCCCACGATCTCGAGATGGACGAGGGATGCCGTGGTGAGCAGTAAAGTCGCCATCGCCAGCCCGCCGTAAAGCATCGGCCAGCCTGCGAGGGCCCTGGTGGTCACCGGCAGCGTGAAGAAACGGCGGGGATACATCGACGGCCGGCCGGTGAGGTCCCCGTCGAAGCCGAAGGTGAACACTCCCAGGAAGTACATGAACATGGTTGAGAGGGGCAGCATCACCACCGCGGCCAGGGTGTGCCCGTCACTCAGATCGATCGGCTGCCCCGGCTCGACCATCACGAGGCGGATCGCCGCGAAGGCGAGAACGTAGGCGGCAAGCGCGATCAGGGCCAGGCGATGACGTTGGCGAAACTCCCAGGCGATGGCGGAAGCGGGAGAGCGCACCGTCTATCTCGCCGCCGAGGACGCCACCGCGCCGCCCGCCTTCTCGACCCGGGCCACGAAAATCTCATCGAGGGAGGGGAGGCGCCCATCGACGCGGTGCGATTCCCTGAGCTCATCAAGCCGCGCGCTCAGCACAATCCTGCCGTGACTGATCATCGTGACGTGATCGGCGACCTGCTCGACCTCGTCCAGCAGGTGCGAAGAGAAGAGAACGGTGCGCCCCTCGTCGGCGACAGTGCGTATGACCGCGCCGAGGATGTCGCGGCGAACGATGGGGTCGAGGCCGGAGGAAGGTTCGTCGAGCACCAGCAGCTCGGGCCGATAAGCCAGCGCGATCAGAAGCCCTGCCCGCGCCTTCTGTCCTTTCGACAACGTCTTGATCTTCGCGCCCGGGTCGAGCGCGAATGCCCGTCGCAGTTCCTCGGCATAAGCATCGTCCCACTTCGGATAGAAGGCCCGCGAATAACGGATCAACTCCGCGACGCTCATCCACTCCGGCAGATCGTTTTCCTCGGAAAGGTAGCCGATCCGCGACAACACGCCGACAGGATCCTCGACAGGATCAAGGCCGAACACGCGGACCGAACCGCTCTCCGCCTTCAACAGACCCAGCAGGTGCCGGATGAGCGTGGTCTTGCCCGCGCCGTTCACGCCCACGAGCCCGTAGACGACGCCACGCGTCAGCTCCAGGCTGACCGAGTCGAGCGCCGCCTTCGCACCGAACCGGCGCGTGAGATCCGTGACACTGACGACCGGCTCGTTCACGCGGCCGACGATACGACTTTCCTCCCTGCCATCGCAGCCGGACCCTCGGGCGCGACCTGCCCCTACGTCGGTCGTGACCCGGCGACGCTTACGTTCACGGCGAGGATCACGAAACGCTTCCAGGGCGGATCGAAGGCCATCGCCAGGGCCAGGATGGAGAGGGCCAGCCCGATGGCCGCGTCACGTTTGTGCCCGGCGATGAGGTCGCGTCCGATGAAGTAGAGATTCAGGAATGGGAGAAGCATCCCCGCGACCGCGGTCCAGACGACGCCGGCGGGCACCTCCGCGCGCCCGCCCTTCATCAGGGCGACGAAGTCCATCAGGAGAAGAAGCGCGCAGGCGGCCCCTCCGCACCAGATCGAATCGCCGACCAGAAACCGGCGCCTTTTTCCATCACTCATGCGCGCTGACCTCGCTCTTCACGCGGAACATTCTTCCGACTCAATCGCGCCGCCATCCGGCGCCTCCATTGTTAAGTGGAAGTGTTTACATTATCGATGGCAGATCCCTTGTCAGTTGCAACGCGTTGTTCTGCGGCATGGATGTTTGACCTCAGTCGCGGACGGGCGTCGGTCGAGGAAGGTGGATGACATGCTTTCGGAAGTTCAGTACTGTGCCTGTGAAGACATCGGTGACGACGAACGCGATGGGTAACTCAGGTTCTGCGTCGAGCACGACCCTGGCCTGGAATCCACGCGCCCGCAGGAACTCAGCTGCTGCTTCTGCAGACGCCGCCGGATCCGCGGCGACAACGCCAATGCTCGCCGTCGGACTCCCCAGCTTCGCAAGGACCTCTGGCGTCGGACAATTGATGATGGTGCCGTCCCAAAGGATGGAACGCTGAACTCCACCCGTATCAAACCGAAACCGCTCCCGCAGGCCATACTGCCTGAGGAGCGCGACCACCGCCGCCTTTGCCTCCGGCGAACTCGCGGTGAAGATTCTGGATCCAAAATCAGGGACTGGAAGGGGATTTCGTCCGCGCAGGATCGCAACGAGCCATGTACCCAAGGCTACTGCAGCGAGGAAGAGACCCAAGAGGATCCATGTCGGAACGTACATTTCAGCCAGCCTTTCAGTTGCGACTCAGTGGAACCAAGGACACTCCGCTCGGCGATTGCCCGTAGAACACCGGGTTGAGCGGCAAGGAGAGACTCTAATGACTGCCCGCGAAGCGGGCACACCTTCGCGCCTTGTCTGGTGCAAGGCCTTGTTAGCCAGCATCTTTCTTGGACCGCTCCCTGCGCTCTTGGCGCGTACGATGGACAAAGAGTACCGCGAACACGATCAAGCCTATCGCCATTACCGAGAGGTCCTTCGCATCCCTACCCGAGGGGCGCGCTGCGGCGAACACGACGACTCCAAGGATCATTGCCGCGAAGGCTATCGGTCGAACGATCATTCCGGCCAGGGCCGGCCGCACTGGCACATTGTGAGCACCCCACACCATTGGGGCTAGTGCAAGGACTAGCAGGGACACGGGGCCAGGGACCCAAGTGGTCTGCCCGTAGAGCAAGTGCAACGCAAGGGCGACGATCCAGTATGTTGCGACTTGCTCCCCTCCAAGCCAAGCGACGAACGCGAGCGTCTCCCTCATCTCAATGCCTGGCTAACACTGGCTTGAGCGGCGAGGCGAGACTCCAACGACTGCCCGCGAAGCGGGCACACCACCTCGCCTCGTCCGTTCCAAGCCATTGTTAGACGCCCTCATGGGAGTGGCTTCTCCCCGCCCAAGGGTGTGCAGCTGAGGCTTTGCACCGTCGTTTCTGTCGAATTGGTGTGGACTGCCGTCGCTGAGCGGAAACGGCCCGCCCCGGCTAGGCCGAAGTGAATGACCTTATGACTTGAGGAATACCGCCCTGGCTCAACCTGGCGCACATCGCCGTACACGTACTCCTCGCGCTCTTTGGAGGAGATGTATAGCTTTCCACCGGCGAAGCGATAAATCTCGGTGCCCGCATACTTGGATGGGGACATTCGCGAGTGGTCGACGGACACAACCTCGTTGGCCCTACAGACCAAATCAGGGACGCCTTCGGCCGAGGCACTGCCGGTACCAGCAAGGCCCAGGGTGATTCCCATCAGGACAGCAGATCTTGTCTTCATAGTGTTCCCATCAAAGGCGCGTCTAACACCAATTGGGTCGCGCGACCCAATCCTGCCGGTGTCGCAGGACTGTCAATCTATTGCGGTCTGTGCCGGAGGAGTTGGTTGGGCCAAGGTCCGATGTCAGCATGGTTTAGCCTCTGGATTGTACGGTGAACTCCTCGGAATAGGCCGGTCGATCTAGTTTTGCTATGAGCGCAAGTCGTGTCGTGGCCCGACGGAGGGGCGGCAGTCGTCGCCTCCGCGCCAGGGGTGTGCCGCGGTTGCGTCCGGGGCCCTTCGGCGTGACCGAAAGGGATGTAACGAGGTTCAACAACGAACGTCAGCTCGGGGGACGGACGGGGGTTGGAGGTCGCTTCGACCGGCCCGCGTTCAGTCTCGGCTCAGCGACCGGTGCGGGTCGGACACCTGCGACCTCAGAAGGCGGTCCGCGGTTTCTGGACCACCACCGGGGGTTCGATGAGGTGCGGCGCCGTCGCTGACGGATCGTCGGGCTCGAGTTGGGGTTCGAACACCGACGTGGCTCCGGTCGGCTTCCACTTCCGCGGGACGCGTTCGATGCCGATCGGGAAGATCGTGAGCGTGCCGTCCTTGGCGATGTGGAGGCGCAGGAAGTTCTTGAAATCCTCGATACGGAGCGACGAGAAGGCTTCGTTCGAGTGGCGTCCGAAAACGTTGAGTGAGATCAGCAGGTAAACGCCCAGGAGGAACGAGCCGACGAGCGCCCCCGACGCGAACATCAGGATGCCGCTGAACGCCTCGAAAGCGATGGGGTGAGTGACCTGCAGCACCGCGGCCAGGGCGCGGATCAGAGTCAGAAGAACCCAGGCCGCCCCGGCGTGGGCGAGGCCGTGCGCGGTCCCGGCGAGACGTCTGTACCAGACCGAATGGGTGTCGGTAAAGAGAATGAAGCCGAGAACTAGGATCAGCGGGCCGAGCAGCGCGCCCTGGCCTTGATTCCAGAAGTAGCCCAGCAGCCCGTAAAGCGATCCCATGGCCAGGCCGAAGCGGGGATTGATGAAGGGGAAGAGCAGATTCCGCCAGGCGAGACGCCGCGATGTGGCTTCCGTAGGGTAGGCGCAGCGCAGGTCGAAGCCGCCGTCGAGCTTCGACGCTTCCGGGGCGTGGGTGGGATGCAGGAAGGCGCCGCCGCCGCCCGCGGTTATCTTCTGCGCGCCGTCCGCGTTCGAGTGCCGGCGGTAGTGATGCAGATCGCCCGCGATGTACGCCACGATCGATGCGCCCTTCCGCTGCAGGACGTTTTCGAAGTACCGGAGGTTGTTCTCGTTGTACTCGGGGTCGAGGTCCTGGTAGGCGTTCGCGAAGACCCAGTGCGGCTCGGCGGTGCAGATGAGAATCCGGTCGCCCGCCTCCATCTGTGTCGAGACCCTCTTGAAGTACTCGATCTGCAACGCGTCGATGTCGGACCCAAGCTGGACGTCAGCGCCGATCAGCCAGACGCGGTGAGGGAGCTTGAGCGCGAAGTAGCTCCGCTTCTGCCTCGTCCGCCAACCCTGGAACCAGCGCCCGGTGCAGAAGAGCCGCGAGAAGGACACGAGCGAGTCGTACCAGTCGTGGTTGCCGGGGATCGCGAATACATCCGGCACGGGCTCGGGCGAGTAGTTCCGCGCGGTCTCGAAGGGCTTCACCAGGCGGTCGATGTAGCCGCGGTGCGAGGCCGCGGGATAGACCTGATCGCCCCCGAAGAGGAGCACATCGCCGGCGCGGGTGTCGAACCGGGCTCCGTAGGACGTGGGAAGCACGAGGTTCGGCCGCGAGATCCAGTAAGCCAGCGCGTAGGTCGAGTTCCAGCCATCGCCGGTGTCGGCCATGTAGTCGAGCCAGAACTCCTCGCGGTCCCCACTGCCGGACTCCGTCCGCGTGTAGTCGTAGAGCTCATCGCTGCCGCCCGCGGCCAGGGCTTCGAGCAGCCGGTAATCCGAATGCCGGCCGAAGAGTGTCGAGATCAGGACGTTGATGCCGGTGGCGAGAAGTGGGCCGGGGTCGAACCACCCGACCATCGGCTGACGGGCCTCGATGGGTGGCGGCGCCACGACCTTGGGCGGCGGTTTCGGCATGGGACGCGCATTATCCGCGAGGAGGGAACTCGTTAGACTGAGGCCGCCATGTTCACGAGTATTGCGAGCGTCCTTCTGCTGGCCGCCAGACTCGAGTTCGTGGTGCCGGACGCTAATTTTTCGCTGCGTGAAGGGCTTCCCGCCGTGCAGGTCCTGAGCCTCCATCAGGACCGCTACGGCGCTCTCTGGGCGGGAACCACCGCGGGCCTCGCCCAGCTCGGCGGCCCGGCGATCAAGACCTTTGGTCCCGAGCAGGGTCTTTCCCGGGCCGCGGTCTCGGCGATCGCAGAGGAACCCTCGGGCGCCCTGGTGGTTGGCACGGCGAGTGGGATGTTCCGCCTCGAGGGTGATCGTTTCGAACCGGTCACGCTCCCGCCTGCGGCGGCGGAACTGGGCGTGAAGCGTTTCGCCCGCGCCCCCGACGGCGGTCTGTGGGCGCTCGCGGGCGAGCGGATCCTGCTGCGTCAGCTGGGCGACGCGTGGCACATCGTGGGCATCGACGAAGCGATCGCGTTCGAGGCCAGCGATCTTGCGCTGGATGAGAGTGGCGCCATTTGGCTTGCCACCCGGAATCACGGCCTCCTGAGACTCTCGTCCGTGGGGACGCGACTGCGAAGGTCGGCGCAGTTTCAGGCCTCGCGCGAGGCGTCGTCCCCGCTCGATCATGTGGCGACGTCTCGAGGCAAGGTGTACTTCACCTCACCCCGCGGCCTTTCCGTCCTCTCCGTCAGCGCGGGCGGCGCCGTGGACACGATTCCGTTCCCGGACGGCATCGCCGCGGGCCACAAAGCGCTCACGATCACACCCGCAGGCCGGGTGTTCGTGGCCACAAACCAGGGTGTTCTGAGTCTGTCCGGACGTTCGCTCCTTCCCGTCGAGTCGCGCAACGACCGCGCGAAGGCGGCCGCGGTGACCCTGCTGACCGATCGCGAGGGCCAGTTGTGGATGGGCACGGTCGAAGCGGGTCTTCACGTCCTTCTCATGGGACGCGGTGTGAGCTTCCTCCGCGCCGATGGCGCGAGTTTTCGCTCGATCGACATCGATCGGAGCGGCGTGCATTGGATCTCGAATGAGCGGCGGGTGCTGACGTTCCGGACCGACGCCTCGGGGCGCCCCGTTTCCATCCAGGAGCCCCGCTTCGAGGGTTTCGACGCGCTCACGATCTACGGCCTCACCGAGGAACGCGGCGATCTGCTCTTCGCGATGTCCGGAGGGGTTGGCGTCCTCCCCGCGGCGGCGCGGGCCGCGGGTCGCCCGGTCATCAGGCCCGACCCGAGGTTCGATGCGCTGCGCGATCGCATGGTCACGGCGGTTCATCTCGATGCGTCAAGCACCCTCTGGGTGATCTCGACCCTCGGCGTGTATCGCTTGCCGAGCGGCGCCCGCACTCCGGAGAACATCGCGGTTCCCGGCGGGAACCCGTGGCTCGCCGCGATGGACGGGCAGGGCTCGTTGTGGGTCAGCACGCGGCAGGGAACCCTGAGCGTGATCGACACCGGGACCGCACGGGTCACCCCCGTGGCGCTTCCGATGGGCAGGCTCGTGGAGTTCGTGGGGCCGTCGCCCGAGGGTGGAGCGGTGGTCACGTTCGAGAACGGCCGATCCGCGTTCTTCAATCGGGCAGGTCCGGCCGGAGAGGTGACGGTATCCCCGGGGCCGGAGTCGCTCACGTGGCTCTCCGTCCTTTCGCTTCAGAAGATGGGCGAACGCTACCTCGCCGCTCACGGCGGGGACCGTCTGTCTCAGATAGACCTCGATCCCGGCCGCGTCGAGCAGACGATCCTCACCTCCGCCGATCTCGAGGATGCCGACTTCCGATACCTCGACCTTCGCGAAGGGCGGGCCGGTCAGGTGTGGTTCACGCTGCTGAACGGCGTCGGCCTGCTCGATCCTCCAAACGCGCCGCCCGAGCCCACCCGCCTCCGCATCTACCCCGGGCTGCCGGCCTTCGAAATGGACTCACGGCCGAACTCCCTGGATGTTTACGCCGAACTCGCGGATCCCGTGGCGCCGCGCAAGTCGCGGTACCGCCATCGGCTTCTCGGTGAGAGTGAGGAGTGGTCGGGCTGGTCGAGCGATCCCCACCTCCCGCTCGCCAACGTTCCGCCCGGGACCTATACGCCCCAGGTCGGGGCCGCGGGTCGGTATGGCCGGCCATCGAGCCCCGCCTCCCTTGAAGTCGTGGCGCGGGGTCACTTCTGGGAGTCCTGGCCTTTTCGGATCTTCTCCCTGCTTCTCGCGGCCGGCGGCCTGTATCTCCTCTACGTGCGGCGCGTGCGCGCGATCGAGCAGGATCGCCTCGCCCTCGAAGCCGCGGTGAAGGCGGGGCGGGTGGATCTCGAGATCGCGAACCAGCGTCTCTCGGAGCTTTCGCTCACCGACGTTCTCACCGGTCTGCGGAACCGGCGCTACTTCTCCGAAGTGGTCGAAGACGAGATCCGCCTGCTCAAGCGGCGCTTCGATGAAAGGAACGCGAGCGGTGATCCCAACCGCGACGCGGTTTTCTTCCTCCTGGACCTCGATCATTTCAAGACCGTGAACGACGTTTTTGGCCACGCCGCCGGCGACTTCGTCCTCAAGGAAGCGGCCCGGCGCCTGGAGTCTCTGCTTCGCAAGACCGACCGGCTCATCCGCTGGGGTGGCGAGGAGTTCCTCGTTCTTTCCCTCGACTGTCAGCGCGCCGAGGCCCCGGAAATGGCGGCGCGGATGATGAGGGCGATTTCGCGCGAGGCCTACCAGGTCGGCCCGCCCGGCGGCATTCACCTCACCACCTCTATCGGCTGGGCCGCGTACCCGTTCCCGGTCCAGGAGTTGGAACCGCATCCCGAAGAGGTGGTGCGCCTGGCCGACCGCGGTCTCTATCGGGCGAAGCGAGCCGGCCGCAACTGCGCTGTAGGTATCCTTCCCATCGGAGAGGTGGACCTCCCGGGAGGAACGATGACGGGCACGGTGGAATTGTTGAAGGATCTCGGGATCACGGTTTCCTTCGCGATCGTGAGGGGAGAGCCGCGGTCGGCCGGCCAGGACATCGCTTCCCTCCGCGACTCGGGCCCGCAGAGGCGGCCTTTCTAGATCCCCATGTCCGAACCCGTTCTCGGCTTCCCGAACCAGCTCACCATCCTGCGGATGATCTGCGCGCCCGTGTTCGTGGCGCTCACCCTCGACGGGAAGCTCAAGGAGGCGGTGGCGGTGTTCGTGTTCGGAGCGATCACCGACGCCTTCGACGGCCTCATCGCCCGTTTCTACAAGCAGCGGACGGCCCTTGGCGCGATTCTCGACCCCCTCGCCGACAAGATGCTCCTCGGCTCGGCCTTCGTGGCGCTTTCCTTCGCGGACTCCGTGCCTGTGCACATTCCGAAGTGGCTGACCGTGGTGGTGCTCTCGCGGGACGCGATCATCGTGGTGAGTTCGCTCGCCATCGCTTTCGTCATGAATCGCCGCGGCTTCGAGCCCAGCCGCCTCGGCAAAGTGAGCACGGCCGCGCAGATGATCTGCGTGGCTCTCGCGGTCGC
This sequence comes from uncultured Acidobacteriota bacterium, assembly GCA_964494295.1. Taxonomy (GTDB): domain Bacteria; phylum Acidobacteriota; class Vicinamibacteria; order Fen-336; family JAGNNV01; genus JAGNNV01. Next base: position 659 of record CAZBTT010000066.1, on the reverse strand, counting down.
CGCGAACCTGATGACCATTTCGCCGTATCTGTTGAACGCGGCCTTCATCACAACCGGCGTCCTGACCGTCGGCTCCGGACTGCACTATCTCTATCGCGCGTCGTCGAAGCGCTTTGTGGAACCGCCTCGTGACGCCTAGGGAAACCCCGCCCTGGCTGCGCACCGTGCTTGGGCTGCTGGGCCTCCTTGCCGCGCTCTACGTCCTCTCGCGGATGCTCTCGGGTCTGACCCCGTTTCTCGCCGCCTTCGCCATCGCCTATTTCCTGAACCCGTCCCTCAACCGCTTCGAAGGGCGGATCGCACCTCTCCTCGCACGGCTGCCCGCGGTCGGCAAGAGGCTCGACGCGCGTGCGATATCCGTACTCGCGACCCTGACCAGTGTCGCGACCATCGCAGTGGTGATCCTCCTTCTCGCCATTCCCGCCCTGCTCACCCAGGTCGACGAGGCGGTGCGCAGTCTCCCGCGGATGGTTCAAAACGTCCGGTTGAGAGTGGAACCGCTGCTCGAGAAGCTGAACGTCCGCTATCCGGACGAGACCAGCCAGGTGCGCGCGGTGGTGGAGGAGAAGCTCAAGGAGAAACTGCCAGAGCTTCTGGCCCCCGTGACCTCCCTGCTGCAGTTCGCGCTCGAGAGCACGTACAGCTTCATCACCGTCTTC
>CAZBTT010000065.1:3981-14236 GCA_964494295.1 uncultured Acidobacteriota bacterium | reverse complement strand
GGGGGTCGGGGTTTTGGGTCGGTTGGGACGGTTCCGGCCGGAAGGCCCCACACTGGGGGGGGTTTTCCAGAGGTTGAGCCGGATATGGGAAACGGCCCCCGGGCCGCAAGCCCCAAAGGCGCCCGGCGCGCGATTCACCTGTCAGTCTCCGTCAGATGTGGCGAGCCCCGGGAAATGACAGAACACCGTCATCGCCGGGCCGGAGGGGCTCGGCATCGATCGGGGCCAGGGCCGTCCGGAACGTGCCTTTGAGGGCAGCGAGGTTGACCTCGTGCGGGAACTGCAGTTCGAGCCTCTTGGTGGCCTTCGCGGGGATAGGCGCGTCCTTGACCGAGACGGGGGCGGGTCCCGAGCGCGACGTCGGGGCCGGACCATCGCCGGGCTCGCGGTCTTCTTCCTCGCCCTGCTGAAGGAGGCCTGGATCGATGCGCTGCGTGGTGAGGGCCTCGTAAATCGCGCGGGCCCGACGCTTCTCCAGAATCACGCCGGGGATACGCACGAGACCATCCCACACCGCGAAGTCGCCGATCGCGGCCGACGGCGCCAGAGCGAACCTGTAGGTTCCCTCCTGCATCTCGCCAGTGTGGTTCTCGAAGATCTGGCGCACATTCACTCGGGCGTAACCACGGGCGATGGACGCGTCGATCGTCATGTCGCGGAGCGAGAGAACAGCCGGGTCCTGACGGCCGGTGCTGGTTGGGACCAGGAGCCCGGACTGAGCGTGAGCTGTACCGGCCGATGCGAGCAGAGCCGCGGCGAACAGGAGTCTTCCGACCCGCTGTTCTACGGCTGAACGTCGCGCTCGACCGACCATCGTGTCAACCCCTCGTCCGTCCCGATGTAGAGAAAGCCGTCCTTTTCGAAAAGCGCAGTCACGCGCGGCGACGGCAGCGATAGCTTAAGCCGTTCGAACCGCGTTCCATCCATCGAAAGTCTGTAGAGACCCGTGCCGTCGGTTCCGACGTAGACCCGACCATTCGCGGACACGAGGCATCCCGTGTTGACCTTGAGCCCCTGCGTCTCGACGAAGGGCCGCCACTCACCCGGATCGGACATCGCACCCACTCGCCTCGTGAGGCCGCCGCCGTAGGTGCCAATGAGAACGCCGTCCTCTACAGGCAGGATCGCGGTGACCCACGGGTGAGGCAGCTTGCCCTCTCCCGAAGCCACGCGCCATCGCACCTTGAGATCTTCGACGTAGCCAAGACCCGAGGGAGTTCCCACGAGCAGACCCGTCCCGAACGACGCGAGGGCGGTGGCCTGATTGCCGGGAAGGCCATGAAAAGCGGAGAGAAGCTTGCGTTCGGGCAGAAGAACACCTTCGCCGAAACCAATAGCGACGCCGCCGCGTGTCTGGGCCAGAGAGAACGCAGCACCCGAGCCCTCGACCGGCTCGATACGAGCCCCGTCGAACCGGAAGGCGCCGCGCAGGCTCGCGACATGAAGAGCGCCGCCGGCATCGAGCAGTCCATTCACCGCCCAGACCGCCGAGGCGGGATCGGGCAGGGAGCGGAGCATCATGGGCTCTTCGGAGCTGGCGAGAGCGCTGGGATCCCTCAATCGCGCACCCGGGACGAGTTCCGCGAGGCCCCCGTCGAAGAAGCCCGCGACGATGCGCCCGCGATACGCGGCCAGGGCGCCGACATGAGCATTTCCAAAGCTCTCCTGCTGGCGTCGCCTCGAAGTCAATCGCCAAGCGTCGTTCGCTCTCTCGACAAGACCGTTCGAGGTATCCGCCATCAGTCGGTCACCCACTGTGAAGACGCGCCTCACCGCCGAGGGAAGCCGCTCGACCTGAACACGACCGGAAGCGTCGAAGCGGCGCATCGAGGCGTCGGGGGGGTCGGATGTCGCGAAGAGCTGGTCGGCGAGAACCGCAATTGAGTCCACGTCCGCGCCATTCGGCAAAGCCCGCATCGCCCCCTCCGCATCCTCTGCGAAGAGGCCCGCGGGCGTGACCGCGTGAACGCGCCCATCGAAAACGGCTACCGCGTCGATCCACGCCGTGTCGAGGCCCTCGATACGTTTCGGCGTCGTTACACCTCCCTGGGTCACGAAAAGTCCCGTCTCCCCGCCGCTCAGCACGCGTCCCGCATCCGAGACCGCGATCGCGCGGACCGGGAAGCGATGCAGCCGAACCATCGTTCGCTCGGCGAAGCCAATCCGGAAAAGGCCCTCGCGCGCGCCGACCCAGAGCTCCCCGGCCGACGTCTCCGCCAGGGTTCGAACGTGGAGCGTCCCGAATCCGGCCTTGATCTCGGACCAGGCGCCGTCTCGATAGACGAAGAGGCCTTCCTGGCCTAGGCCGATCGCGAGATGCGTGCGCCATGCCGAGATGGCGGCCGCTCGCCGAGTTGGAAGGGGCAGAGATATGTCTACGCGAGCGAGCCCGTTTCCGCTCGGATCGCGGGGCGTCTCGAGCCGGGCGACGCCCGCAGCACCCGCGAGGTACAGCCCTCCCGGCAACGCGACCACGCCCTCGATATCCTCGCCGCCCCAGAAAGGAAGCGGCGAACGCTCCGGCACGGACACGAACTCGACGGCCTGCTCGCCGGCAACAGGGATCTCAAGGGCCCTGTCCACACGCCGATTCAAAGAGAACCCGGCGACGACCACGGACACCAGGCCGATCGTCAATCCGATCCGCCAGAGTTTCCCGCGAAGCATGGGGGCGAGAGGGTAGCATCGCGCTCACGTGAGCGAGCAGATGGGGCCCGACGCCAACCCGCAGACCCTCGGCCACAGGCTCGGGAAGGGACTCGTCGTCGCGGCCGCTCTGACCGCCCTCTTCGCCTCGCTCCTCGGCGTTGCCGGGCGCTTCCGACAACCCATCGTCGTGGACATCGGGCCCTCCACGGGTCGTTACGGTTCGGGCTTCGAGGACAGCGAGGAGACGCCGCCCACAACCTCGCGCTGGACTCGCCACAGCGCGGCGCTCGACATACCGCTCGATGCCGGCGGAGGCCCGGTACGTTTCTCGATCCGCGCCGCCCGCTATCTGGACGAACCCACGCAGGTGAGCGTGGCCGTGAATGGAAAGTCGTTCACATCGTTCGAGCAGCCTCGGGGGCGGCAGCGCATCCAGGAAATCGAAACGCCGCTGCCCGAAGGGCCGCTCAACCTCGAAATCACGAGCGAGGACCCGAACCTCGGGATGGCGCTCGACTGGATCCGCATCGAGGGAGCACGATGGAGCGTTCCCCTTGGGGAATGGACAGTGTGGGTGGTGCCCGTCGGGATCTTTGGCGCGCTGCTGCTCACGGGCGCAGCGGTTCCCCTTGCCGGAGGGGCGACCACGTTGATTCTGGCGGGCCTCGCCGGCTTCGCGGCCATGGACCCGTTCGGTTTCGTCCACAGCATGCGGGACGTCGCTGCGCCGACGATCGGGTTCTCAATCCTCGCGGCCCTGATCTTCCGGGGCCAGACCGCGGCGGTTCTCGCCATCACCGCCACTTTGCTCGTCAAGGGCGTCTTTCTTTTCCACCCGAGCTATTTCTACAACGACGTGCGCCAGAACGACCGCTACGTCGGCGCCCTGCGCAGTTACGAGGGGTCCTTGATGGAACGATCGAGACAGGCGCAGGTTGACCTGGGCGTCGGCTATCCACGGATAGTCGCCGGAAAGAAGTACGCGTTCCCCTACTCTCCCGTTTTCTATCTTCCCTTCACCGCCCTGCCTCCCGACCGCGACATCGTGGTGCGGGCAATCAAACACGTAGCGCTGTTCACGACCGCCGCTGAAGTGGCGCTCGCATTCATGCTGGCCCGGCTTCTCGTGCCCTCGGCGGCCGTGGCCGCGGCCTGGCTTACCTTCGCCTTTCCGATCCTCACCAGCCGCATGTTGTACGCGATGTGGTCGACCCTCGCCGGTCACGCGCTGGATCTGCTCGTCGTGGTCCTGGCGGTGCGGGCGATTGAGCGGCCCAAAGACTGGAGACCTGTCGCCATGGTCTTCGCCGCGACTCTGGCCACTTTCCTGACTTACGTTTCGAGTCTCTTCAACGCCAGCGCTTTCCTCCTTGCTCTAGCGCTCCTGGCGGCCTCGATCCGCTGGCGCGTCGTCACGCTGTGGCTCGTCGCCGCGGTCCTCGTGGTCTTCGGGATGTACGGAGATTTCACGCTCGCTTTCGTACGCGAGATTGTGCCCGCGGTTGTCTCGGGATCGAGCCAAGCCACAACGGCTGCGCCGAGCGCACCCGGATCACCCCTCGACGCCTTCACGCGGATCGTCCTGTTCGCGGGCTACGGCTTCCCCCTTTTCGCCATCGCCGGTTTCCTGCTCATCGCCCCCCGGCGCGACCCGGCCGCGATCACCATCAAGGCGTATGCCCTGGCCTTCCTTTCGCTGGTTCTTCTTCGCGCCCTGTCCTTCGGTCTCTTCAAGGACCTCAAGGAAATCGAGTTCGCAGGGCCCGGCTTCGCGATCCTGGCCGCGGTGGCGGTGAATCGAATCGAGTCGGGCCCGGCACGCTGGTTCGTCGCCCTGGGTCTCATCGCCACCGGTGTGTGGATGCAGTTCGGGCACTTCGAGAGGTGGTCCAGGCTCGTTCTTGGATAGAGTTCCCCCGCCATGCCCGCCGTTCACATCGAAAACGCCACATTCGCGGTCACCGGAGGCTGCGGTTTCATCGGCTCGACCGTCGTCCGGCAGCTCCTCGATCAGGGAGCGGGGCGAATCGTCGTCCTCGACTCTCTCAAGGCCGGCCGGCGCGAGCGGCTTCCCGATGACGGCCGTCTCGTGGTCGTCGAAACCACGCTCGGGGATGTTCCCGTCGAGACGCTGGCCCGGCAATTCAAGGGCATCGACGGCGTCTTCCACCTGGCGGCCGAAAAACACCGACCATCCCTCGACTCTCCTCGCGAACTCGTCCTCACCAACGTGCTCGGGACGAACGACGTCATCGAGGCTGCCAGGGTCGCGGGAATTCACAAGCTCGTCTTCTCGTCTTCGCTTTACGCCTATGGCCGGATGTCGGGCGCCCCGATGGTCGAAACCGAGCCCTGCCATCCGCATACGCTGTACGGGACGACGAAACTCGCGGGCGAGAACCTCGTGGAGGCCGCGTATCGCCGTGGCGACTTCGCCGCGGTTTCGCTGCGTTACTTCTTCGTGTACGGGCCAAGGCAGTACGTGGGCACGGGTTACAAGAGTGTCGTGGTCTCGAATTTCGAACGCCTGCGCCGGAACGAACCTCCGATGATCCACGGTGACGGAGAGCAGGCGCTTGACTACTCTCACGTGGACGACATCGCACGAGCCACCATCCTCGCCATGTCGCGCGAGGTGAACGGGAAGGTCCTGAACGTGGGCTCCGGCCGCGCGCTGTCGGTGAACGAATTGACCGAGGCCATGATGCAGGCGGCGGGTGTGCGGTTCGAGCCGATCTTCGACGAGGCCGACAACACGGCGGGCAGCTGCCGCGTGGCGAACACGGGTCACGCCGAGAGCTTGCTCGGTTTCCGCTCCCACATCCCCCTCGAAGAAGGCCTGAGGTCCACATGGGAGTGGATCCGCACGCAGCCTTCGTGAGTTCGGTCGAACTCTCGGTCGTCGTCCCCTGCTACAACGAGGCGGGGAATCTGCCCGAACTGGTGGCCCGCCTGCGGAGCGTCTTCGACAAGCGAAAGGTCCGGGGCGAGATCGTCCTCGTGAACGACGGCAGCCGCGACGAAACCGGCGGCGTCATCGACGCCCTCGCGAAAACTCATCCGGAGGTGGTTCCCGTCCACCACGAGAAGAATCGCGGTCTCGCTGCCGGCTGGGACTCAGGCGTCGCGAAGGCCACGGGCACCTACGTCTGCCTGATCGACGCGGACCTGCAGTATCAGCCGGAGGACGTGGGCAGGCTGCATCGGGAGTTGCTTCACACCCGCGTGGACATGGTCCAGGGGTCGCGAAGCCTGATCGGGCGGCAAAGGGACTCGCGCTACCACCTCTCTCGGGGTCTCAATACGCTCCTCAATACGATGTTCGGGATGCGACTGCGCGACAACAAGTCGGGCTTCGTGATCGCCCGGCGAGAGACCCTCGCGGACATCCTGCATCGCCGCCTGAAGTACGCCTATTTCCAGACGTTCATCGCAGTTTCCGCGCACGCGAAGGGTTACTCGATTCGTGAAATCGAGACTGTGTTCGAGAACCGCCTCGTCGGCCAGAGCTTCATTCCGAGTTTCCCCCTGCGCCTGATCGTCCGCGTCATCGCCGATCTCGTCCGAGGCTTCGTCGAGTTCCGCCTCGCGCCGAAGCAGGAGAGCCTGGTCGCAGACTTCCTCTCCCGTCACCCACCCTCCCGTACCGATCCCGAGATCTCGTGGTCCAGACGCCTCCGCCGGGCGGTCTACTTCCGGACGATGCCTCTGCATGCGTGGCTGCTGACCCGCCGCACCGAGCTCTATTACCGGGAGCTGAAACGAAGTCAGTGGCTGTCTCTCCCGGAGATGCGCTCCCTTCAAGAGGAGAAGCTCCGGCGGCTGATCCGGCACGCCTATCACCACGTCGGCTACTACCGCGAGAAAATGGACGCGCTCGGCCTCAAACCCGAAGACATCGTGGGCCTCGCGGATCTCGCGAAGGTTCCGCTCCTCGGCAAGGCGGACGTGCGCGAAAACCTTCACTTCGATCTTCTCTCCGACAACCACGACAACGATCGCATCCTGCGCATCGCGACCTCCGGCTCCACCGGCGAGCCTTTCGTCTGCTACGCCGATCAGCATCAGCTTGAGATCCGGCTGGCCTCCACACTGCGCGCAATGGAGTGGACGGGCTGGCAGTTCGGCGACCGACAGGCGCGACTGTGGCATCAGACCCTCGGCATGAGCCGGTCACAGGTGGCGAGAGAGCGTTTCGACGCCTGGCTCCTGCGCCGGCTGTTCGTGCCCGCGTTCGAGATGTCCGAGGGCGCCATGGCCGCGTTCCTGGGTCGCCTGGCCGCGTTTGATCCGGTTCTGATCGACGGCTACGCGGAATCGTTCAACTACCTCGCCGGACACCTGGGCTCGGCGAAGAGTCGGCCCAGCCTCCGTCCGCGGGGCATCATCTCGTCCGCACAGGCACTGCCCGAGGAGAGTCGGCGGATCATCGAGGAAGCCTTCGGATCGCGAGTGTTCGACAAGTACGGCAGCCGCGAGTTCTCCGGGATTGCCTACGAATGCGACGCGCACGAGGGTCACCATGTGATGGCCGAGAGCTACATCGTGGAGATCCTGAAGGACGGCCGTCGAGCCGCCCCCGGCGAGGTGGGAGAAGTTGTCATCACCGACCTCAACAACCTCTGCCTGCCGTTCATCCGTTATCGGGTCGGCGACCTTGCCGAGGCGATGGACGAGACGAAAGCGTGTTCCTGCGGTCGCGGCCTGCCGCGCGTCGGGCGCATCGAAGGACGCGTCCAGTCGTTGGTGATCGGCGCCCAGGGCCGGGTGATGCCCGGGACGTTCTTCTCGCACCTCTTCAAGGACTACGACTACCTGGTCCGCCAATATCAGGTGGTGCAGGAGGAACGCGGCGCCATCGTCCTCAAGGTCGTCAAGGGCACTAGATTCGCGCCCGAACTCTTCGAGCGGGAGATTCTTTCCGTGCTGCGCCAGTACCTCGGCGAGGAGACGCGTATCGACGTGCAGTTCGTGGACCTCATCCCTCTCGTGCGGACCGGCAAGAGACAGGCGGTGATCTCAAAGCTGAGTCTCGATTTCCAGAAACTCCAGTATCCCGATACTTCCAAACCATGAGCACATAGCACTCGATCTGAGGCACAAACTGATGAAGCTGGCAAAGACGATTCTTGGACTTTCCCTGGCCGTGGCCATGGCGCCTTCTGCGCCAGCGGCGCCCGCCGAGACCATGCCGCCCAAACTTCCCTCCCTGCGCGAGCAGGACGCGATCCGGCAGGAGTGGCTGAAGTTCCGGCTCGAGCGTGTGCTTCCAACCCTGATGCGACGGCACGGCGTTTCGATGTGGCTCGTGATCAATCGGGAGTACAACGAAGACCCGGTCTTCCGGTCGCTGATTTCGCCGTCCGTGATGTATGCCCGCCGCCGGACGATCCTGGTCTTCTTCGACCGGGGCGGCGACAAGGGCATCGAACGCCTCGCCCTTGGCGGCGGCACGAACGGGGGCCTCTACGAGATGTATCGCGATCCGGACAACGCCGGGCGCGAGATCATGGGCGATTCGCAGTGGCAGACCCTGCGGAAGGTCATCGAGCAGAGGAAGCCGAGCACCATCGCGATCAACATCTCTCACACGCACGCCTTCTCCGACGGCCTCTCCGCGGGTGAGCGGGAACATCTCGAGGCTGCGCTCGGGCCATGGACGTCGAAGCTCGTACGCGCGGAGAACCTGCCGCTCGAGTACATCTCCGTCCGCCTGCCCGAAATGGAGCCCCACTACGTTGCGATGATGAAGACCGTCCACGCTCTCATCGCTCGCGCTTTCTCGAACGAAGTCATCACTCCCGCCAAGACCACCACGAAGGATGTCGAGTGGTGGCTGCGCCAGACCGTCAACGACATGGGTCTGGGAGAGTGGTTCCCTCCGACCGTCTCCGTGCAGCGACCGGAGCGGCAGGCGACAGAGTTCGCGGCGACCGCGCGTCCCGCGGCCGAGGTGATTCAGCGGGGTGACCACCTCCACGTCGACTTCGGGATCCACGCGATGGGCCTCGCCACCGACACTCAGCACGTCGGCTACGTCCTTAAGGAGGGCGAGAAGGATGTGCCCGCGGGGCTTCAGAAAGCGCTCGCCCAGTCGAATCGCATGCAGGACATCGCTTTTGAAGAGATGCGGCCGGGCCGGAGCGGCAACGAAGTTCTTGCCTCGATGCTCGCGCAGATGAAGAAGGAAGGCATCGAAGGCACGATGTACACGCATCCGGTAAACGACTACGGCCATGGCGCCGGTCCGCTCATCGGCCTCTGGGATCGCCAGGAGGGCGTGCCTGGCCGCGGGGATGTGCTCCTCCTCCCGAGCACCTGGTTCTCGATCGAGCTGCAGGCCACCACTGCCGTACCGGAATGGGGCGGACAGCGGGTACGCTCCGCGCAGGAGGAGGACGCGATCCTCGGCCCGGAGGGAAAGATGCGCTGGGTGTTGAGCCGCCAGACGAAGTACCACCTCGTCAAGTAAGCGCGGGAGGACGAAGGAGGCAGACAAGGCACCATGGGAGAGCCTCCGGACCCGCAGAGCGCGCGAGCAATCCGCGGTTTCGTCGCGCCTCGAACCCTCCTCAACGAAGTGCAGAACACGGCGCCGTGGTTGCCTGCTCCGAGCGAGGCGCCCTCTGGCGACGTCCGGACGATGGCTGCGGGGTCGCTGGGATTCCTGAGCATCCTCGCGGGCTTCCGTCAGGAAGGAGCGGCCGAACAGGCGCTTGCGAACGATCGGACGCTGGACTATTTCGGTCTCTGTCTCGCCTGTCATCACGCCACCGTCGCCACGTTTGTCCCGACGGACGTCGATACAAAGATCCGGGGCCTTCTTTGGCGCCTGATCAAGGATCCGGCCCAACTCGACCCGATGATCGAACTGACCGAGGCCTTTTGCTCCTGGGATGTCGGGTCGGTTTCGCGTCGCACGGTGGCCGCGGAAGGCCTGGGCCTTTTCGCCGGCCATCACGGCGAGCGACTCTCCGTGCTGGTCGCGGCCCTCGGCCGAACGATTCATCTGGGCCGGACCGACCTTGAGGGTCGTGTGCGCGGCCACATCGTGGCCGAACTCGAACGCGAGTCGAAGGGACTGAGTGTCCTGCTCCAGGCACGGAACGAACTCGACGTGCTCCGAATGGCCGCGGTCATGACACACAACGCCGGCGACATCGATCAATCGATCTCGTTCTGGCCGCAGTCTCCCGCGCACACCTCAGCGGCTTCGGAAATCAAGCGGCTCGCCCACGAAAATGTCCGCCCCTGGGGCGGCAGCTTTGCCCTGGCCGCGCGTATCTACAAGGCGACACTCGCGCCCGAAGGCCACCGGAACTACCCGCTCCGACCCGTCAAGTGCCTGCGTCAGTCCTTCGATTTCCTGATCGAGACCGCGCCGTTTCTCGACGACTGGGGCGAGAGGATCGCGCGCGATCCGCGGCTTGAAGACGCCGACCGCAGCGAGGTTCTCGAAGCCCTTGTGGTCGGCTCTCGCAAGATCGAAGGTCAACGCGGCTATCAACGCGCTGTCGCGGGACTGCTTCAGGGCCTGGGCAGCCGAACGGACAGTGTCGTGGCGAAGATGTCGGCGCGGGCCCGGAGCGGGTTCAAGTCCGCCGAG
>CAZBTT010000065.1:0-3971 GCA_964494295.1 uncultured Acidobacteriota bacterium | reverse complement strand
GGCGGATCTGCGAAAGTCGGTGGCGGTGCCGCGCGTGTCTTTCGAGTCGTCGATGAAATCGATGCTCCGCAGGGTCCTCGACCCCTGACCCCTTCGGAAGAACCCCGTCGCCTGTGATATATCTTTAATGAGAGCCTATTCATTAATAGACATTCTGAGAGGCAGGGACTCCCGTGACCGATACAAAAACGCAAGCGAAGGACGCCGGCAAGAACGTCAGCGAGCTTGAGGCCCGCCAGGTCGCGGAGGCTGCCCGAGAGACGCAGTGGAAGCACCCTAGCTTCATCAAGGAACTCTTCCTCGGCAACTTCCGGCTCGACCTCATTCATCCATATCCGCTCACCGGCGACGAACGTCCCGAGTTCCGCGAGTTCTACGAGAAGTTCAAGACCTTCCTGAAGAACGAGGTCGATCCCGCAGAGATCGATCGAACCGGCGAGTATCCCGAGCATGTGCTCGAGGGTCTGAGGAAGCTCGGCGCGTTCGGCATGAAGGTCCCGAAGGGATATGGCGGCCTCGGTTTCACCAACGTCGAGTACAACCGGGTGATGAAGCTGCTCGGGACCTACTGCGGCAATGTGGGCGCCCTGCTCTCCGCGCACCAGTCGATCGGCGTCCCCCAGCCTCTCAAGCTCTTCGGCACGCCCGAACAGAAGAAGAAGTACCTTCCCCGCTGCGCCAAGGGCGAGATCTCGGCCTTCGCCTTGACCGAACTCGGCGTCGGCTCCGACCCCGCGCGCGTCACGACGACCGCGGTCAAGACCGAGGACGGCTCGGCGTACGTCCTCAACGGCACCAAGCTGTGGACCACGAACGGGACGCTCGCGAAGCTGCTCGTCGTGATGGCTTCCGACCCGAAGACCCACAAGATTTCCGCGTTCATCGTGGAAACCGAATGGAAGGGCGTCAGCGTCCTCAATCGGTGCCGATTCATGGGTTTGAAGGCGCTTTCGAACGCGGTGATCAACTTCGACAACGTTCGCGTTCCCGTGGAGAACCTCGTCGGTGGCGAAGGTCGCGGTCTCAAGATCGCGCTCACAACTCTGAATGACGGTCGGCTCTCTATCCCGAACATCTCCGCCGGCACCGCCAAAGCGGCGCTCGAAACCGTTCGCGTCTGGGCGGCCTCGCGCGTTCAATGGGGACGGCCGGTCGGGCGTCACGAAGCGGTCGGTCACAAGATCGCAGACATGGCGGCCACCGGCTTCGCGATGGAAGCCCTCGTCGAGCTGGCGACCCAGATGTCCGACCGCGGTGGCGCCGATATCCGCCTCGAAGCGGCAGCTGCCAAAGAATGGAACAGCGCGCGCGGCTGGGAGATCGTCGACGACCTCATGCAGATCCGCGGCGGACGCGGGTATGAAACCGAAGGGTCGCTCGAGAACCGCGGCGAGGCGCCCATCCCGGTCGAACGGCTGATGCGAGACTTCCGGATCAACAAGATCTTCGAAGGGTCGAGCGAGATCATGCATCTCTTCATGGCCCGCGAAGCGGTGGACAAGCACCTCGATGTCGCGGGCGCTCTGGTCGATCCCAAGTCGACCACCGGCCAGAAACTCGCGGCGCTGCCGAAGATCGGCGCGTTCTACGCGTGGTGGTACCCGACGCGTTTCCTGGGCTGGGGCCACTGGCCGAAGTTCGCCGAATTCGGTCCGCTCGCGAAGCACATCCGCTTCGTGGATCGCCGCTCGCGCAAGCTCTCACGTTCGAGCTTCCACGGCATGGCGCTCTATCAGGCCGGCCTCCAGAACAAGCAGGCGTTCCTCTTCCGCCTAGTGGACATCGTGAACGACCTCTTCGCGATCTCCGCCGCCTGCGTGCGCGCCCAGGCGCTGGTCAAGGCCGGCAAGCCGGAGGCGAAGGAAGCGATCGAACTCGCGGATCTCTTCTCGCGCGGTGCGAGCCGCCGCGTGGACGCCGCGTTCAAGGCGCTCTGGAACAACGATGACGTGCGCAAGTACAGCGTCGCGAAACACGTCCTCGATGGCAAACATGTGTGGATGGAGGACGGCCTCATGGGCCTGTCGGCGGCGGGGGCCGGGCACAAGGCCGACCCGCAGTCCCACCCTCGGGCGGTCGCCTGAGGCAGGGGCGGTTTCGCCGACAGGAAACAGGTATCTTCGCGGGCACGATGCGAAGAATCCTAGTCACCGGCGCTCTCGGTCAGATCGGCTCTGAACTCGTCGTCGCGCTGAGGGAGCGCTACGGCAGCGAGGCCGTCATCGCGTCCGACATCAGGCTGCCCCCCCTTGAAACGCTGCGACCGGGCGAGAGGTTCGAATTCCTCGACTCCACGAACGCGCGACAGATCCAGGACATCGTCCGCAACGGGGACGTGGGAACGATCTACCACCTCGCCGCCCTGCTCTCCGCCACTTCCGAAGAGAAGCCGCATGTGGCCTGGGAACTGAACATGGGCGGGCTCTACAAGGTGCTCGAGGTCGCGCGCCAGCACGACTGCAAGGTGTTCTTCCCGAGCTCGATCGGCGCCTTCGGGCCGGGAACGCCGAAAGACAACACACCGCAGGACACCATTCAGCGGCCGACCACGATGTACGGCGTCACCAAGGTCGCGGGCGAACTCCTCTGCGACTACTACTACCGCCGCTTCGCCGTGGACACCCGTGGTCTTCGATTCCCGGGCCTTATTTCCTACACGGCGCCTCCCGGCGGCGGCACGACCGACTACGCGGTCGCGATCTTCTACGACGCCATCCGCTATGGCCGCTACACCTGCTTCCTGAAGGCCGACACGCGCCTCGACATGATGTACATGCCGGACGCCATTCAAGCACTCATCTCCTTGATGGAAGCCGACCCGGGCAAGCTCATCCACCGAAACTCCTTCAACGTGACGGCGATGAACTTCACGCCTGAGGAGCTGGTCGCGGAGATTCGGAAACACATCCCCGCGTTCGAAATGCGATACGAAATCGATCCCGTCCGCCAGGGCATCGCCGACTCGTGGCCGAACTCACTCGACTGTTCCGCGGCCCGGGCTGAGTGGGGTTTTGCGCCGAAATTCACCCTCGCCGCGATGGTCGAAGACATGTTGACCAAGCTCCGGCCGCGCATCGCCTAGGAACAAGTCATGCCCGTCAATCGCCTCGCCCAGACGCTTCAGACCGAGATCGCCGCCATCGACGGCCGGGGTTCGAGCAAACGTCACGAAGTCGTGATCGTGGACGTGGTGCCCCCGCGCGACGGCCATGGCCCCCGCTATCTGCTGCACGGCCAGGGCGAGAAGCCGTTCCTGAAGATGAACTCGAACAACTATCTCGGCATGGGCCTGCGCCAGGGCGTGGTCCAGGCTGAGGAGGCCGCGGTCGGACGCTTCGGCTGCGGACCGGGGGCGGTCCGATTCATCAGCGGCACCTACGAACCCCATGTGGCCCTCGAGGCCCGCCTTGCGGCGTTTCACGGCCGCGAGGCCGCGATGATCTTTTCGTCCGCCTACGCGACGATCGTCTCGACCATCGTGCCCCTCATCACCGCCGAAACGGCGCTCATCTCGGACGAGCTGAACCACAACTGCATCATCAACGCGATGCGCCTCGCCCGGCCCAAGGAGAAGTACGTCTACAAGCACAACCAGGTCACCGACCTCGAAGCCGCATTGACGAAGGCGGCCGACAGCGGCGCCAAACGAGCGGTCGTGGTGACCGACGGCATCTTCAGCATGCGCGGCGATCACGCGCCCCTCGTCGAGATCGAAGCCGTGGTCCGGAAATTCGACGTGCGTTTTCCTGAGAATGCCGTGCTCGTGGTCGATGACTCACATGGCGTGGGGGCCTTCGGCCCCACCGGCCGCGGGACCGAAGAGTTCACGGGCTGCCCTCCCGTTGACCTGCTCGTGGGCACGCTCGGGAAGGCCTTCGGCGTCAACGGCGGATATGTCGCGGGTCCCCGAACCTTCATCGACTACCTGCGTGAAACGTCGATGATGTACATCTACTCGAACCCCATCACAC
>CAZBTT010000064.1:4213-14243 GCA_964494295.1 uncultured Acidobacteriota bacterium | reverse complement strand
CAAGATCCATGGCGTGGGTGTCCTGCCCATGGATCAGCCGGAAGGACTCGCGGAAGGCGGCGGGAGTGTGATGGAAGCTTCCGAGAATGCGGATCTCGTCGTAGTGGACGCGGGTGACGTCGAGCGGGACCTCCGTTCCCGTCGGACAGCCGGCGAACAGGCTCACCGTGCCGCCCCTCCCGGCCGCGGAGAGGGCGAGGGCCGCGGTTTCACCAGCTCCGGCGGCATCGAACACGATGTCGAAGGACGCCCCCGGCGGCGTATCGAACTTCAAACCCGTGCCCGCCGCGCCCACAAGGAGGGTCTCGCGCGCGCCGTGCTCCGCAGCATGGACAAGGGCTTCCACACGGCGGGCCGCGACGGTGACGTGGGCGCCCGCGAGGACGCACAGCCGAGTCAGCATCAGGCCGATCGGGCCCGCGCCGATGACGAGAACCCGGTCCATCGCGGTGACACCCGCGTCCGTGACGCCTTTCACGCAGCACGCGAGAGGCTCCGTCATCGCGGCGTCTTCGGGAACCACCGAACCGAGCGGGAGCACATTCTTCGCGACCACCCGCGCCGGCACGAGGAAGGACTCCGCGAAGGCCCCGTTCCAGAAAAGCAGCCTCTCGCAAAGGCTCTCGCGGCCGCGCTCGCAGGCCCGGCATGCGCCGCAGGGAGCCGAATTCGCGGCGACCACGCGGTCGCCCGGCTTGAAGGATGCGACGTCCTCGCCCACCGCCGTCACCTCGCCCGCCGCCTCATGACCGAAAACACTCGGAGGACGCAACATCTTCGCGTGATAGCCCCGCCGCACCACCTTGAGATCGGTACCGCAGGTGAGAGCGGCCAGGGTCCGAACGACGATTTCGCCAGGGGCCGGTGCAGGATCCGGGACATCCTCGAAACGAACGTCGCCCGGGCCGTGGAGAACCGCGGCCTTCACGAGAGCCTCATGTCGATCGAGATCTTGAGCGTGTTCGGGGCCGGTTTGCGAAAAAGATCGATGGCATCGTTCACGCGCGCGATCGGGAAGAAGTCGCTCAGGAGTTCGAGCAGGCGCAACCGCCCGGAGAACACGAGGTCCGCCGACTCGTCCTGCACATCCACCGACGCGCTGTAAACGCTCACGATCTGCTTCTCCGCCGCGGCGAGCAGACCGAGATCGACCTGATACGTCTCGCCTTTGGACGTCGCCGAGAAGGGCACGATGCGCCCGCCCGGCCGCGTGCACTCGACCGCGGCATCGAACGCGCGCTGGCCGGTCGCGGCGAGGAGTGCCACGTCCGCCCCGCGACCGCCCGTCTCCTGGCGAACCCGGTCTTCGAGACCCGTCTCCCTTGCATCGAACGTCGAAGCTCCGAGTCTTCGGGCAAGGTCGAGACGCAAAGGCGAGAGGTCGGAAGCGAGGGTGCGTGCGCCACGCACCTGCGCGAGCTGCATCAGCATCGAACCGATCGGACCCTGCCCCACCACGAGGACGGTTTCTCCCGGCTTCACTCCCGCCTGGTCGACCGCCTTGAGACAGGTGTTCACGGGCTCGACGAGGCAGGCGACTTCGGCCAAAACCCCCGACGGAATGGGGATCGTCCCACGTTCGACGATGTGCGGCGCGGCCTTGAGGTACTCCGAAAAGCCGCCCCCCGCGGGCTCGAAACCGGCGGTGGTCCCGTTCACCTTGTAGATGGCGCACTGCGCGTAGAGCTTCCGCTCGCAGTAGAAACACCGAAGGCAGGGGATGTGATGATGCACGACCACGCGGTCGCCTTCCCGGAAACGCGCGACCCCGGGGCCGAGTCCGGCGACCACGCCCGCGATCTCGTGACCGAAGATCCGCGGGGGCTTCACCAGGGCCTTCTCGATCTTCTTGATGTCGGTGCCGCAGACCCCGCAAACGTCGACTTTGACGAGAATCTCGCCCGGTCCCGGCTCGGGACGCGGAAGCTCCTCGACTTCGAGCCTTGGGGATCCCCGGTAGACGGCGGCGCGCATCAGGCTCATGAAGAGGGGATCTTAGTTCGGGGCGCGAACCGGGCCGGCGCTTGCCTTCCCGAACCCAGACGCGCCAGAATCCGGAATGCCCCTGCCCCATGAGCGGGCCGCGATCGAGGCGGCCCGAGGCGAGCGTAAGGAGAAGCTCATCCAGGCCGCGGCCGTACTCGACCGCGTGCGCGCGGAGCATCCCGCGGCCAGCGATCCGCACAGCCTTCCGCCCGAGGTGCGGCACGAGGCGTTGAAGGCGCTCGAAGCGTTTCGCGGGGGCGGGTCGCGCTTCGGCGTGCCCGAGGTCGCCGCGCTGCTCATGCTCTTGGTCGGTGTGGGAGTTCTGGTGTTGAAACCGCACCGCGTCTTCCAGTGCGAAGCCGCGGAGCCGGGCCTCGCCTCGTGCCGGATCGCCGACCGTGTGCTCGGGATCGCGACGCTTCGCGAGGAAACGGTGGCCGGCATCGCCTCGGCGGACACCGATTCCCGCACCCACACTGAGCAGACCCGCGACGACGATGGACGGACCCGCACCAGCACGACCCGTACCGATGAACTCGTGTTCCTCGGTGCGGAGCAAGAGCCGCTTTGGTCCGCGGCCGAGAGCCGCCTTCTCGGCGCATCGATGGCGGACCTCGCGGTCGACGTGAGCGAGCTGGCCTCGGGCGAACTCGAGGGGCCGGTCGCGCGCGCTCACGCCCCCTGGCCCGTCCTCCTCGCCGGAACCCTGTTCTTCATGATCGGCGCGAGCGCCACGGGCAGCGCCCTCGGCCTGTGGCTCCGTGACCGCGGCGTCATCTCCCCCGCGATCTACCGGGCGGCCTTCTACTGGGGCCCTTTCGTCGTGCCTTTCCTCCTGTGCGTGGCCGGTTGGGCCATCGCCTTCCTCGGAAACGCGCCGCCCGCATGGCTTGGCGCCGCGATGGGTCTCACCTGAGCGGCTCGCTCCTTTCGCGCTGATAAACTCCGCGCCCATATGGCCGTTGAGAGCGCTGATACGAGCCTGTCCGGGCCGGTCGTGATTCCGGCCGAGGAGATCGCCCCCGAATCGCGGCTTCAGCCCGCCGAGTTGCGCGCCCTGCACCGCGCTCTTCTGCTCCCTCGCGTGATCGAGGAAAAGGCCCTCGTCCTCCTCCGCCAGGGCCGGCTCTCGAAGTGGTTCTCCGGTATCGGGCAGGAAGCGATCGCGGTGGGCGTCACCGCCGCACTCCGGCCGAACGACTGGATCCTGCCGATGCACCGCAACCTCGGCGTCTTCACCACGCGCCAGGTGGACATGTTGCGCCTCTTCCGCCAGCTGTTCGGCAGGGCCGGAGGCTTCACCGACGGTCGCGACCGCACGTTCCACTTCGGCCTGCCCGAGAAGTCGCTCGTCGGGATGATCTCCCACCTCGGCGCGATGCTGCCCGTGGCCTGCGGCCTCGGCCTCGCCAGCCAGCTCAAACGCAGCGGACGGGTCGCGGCGACGTTCACGGGGGACGGCTCCACGAGCGAGGGCGACTTCCACGAAGCCCTCAACCTGGCCGCGGTGTGGAAGCTGCCGGTCATCTTCGTCATCGAGAACAATCAATACGGTCTATCGACACCCACCCGCGAGCAGTACGCGTGCAAACGCCTCTCCGACCGCGCCGTTGGTTACGGCATGCACGGTGAGACCGTGGACGGCAACGACATCCTCGCGGTGTTCGAATCGGTTTCCGTCGCGGCTTCAAGGGCCCGGGCGGGCGAGGGCCCGACCCTTCTCGAGTTCGAGACCTTCAGGATGCGCGGCCACGAAGAGGCTTCGGGCACCGCCTACGTGCCCGGCAGGCTCTTCGAGGAGTGGGGAAAGAAGGATCCGCTCGCGCGTTTCGAAGCCGTCCTCAAAGCCCGCGGCGTGATGAGCACATTCGAGATCGAGACCCTGCGCGAAGCCCTCAAGGCCGAGGTCGACCGCGTGGCCGACGAGGCCCTCGATACTCCCGAGCCCACGTCGACGCGCGCCCGTGAGATCGCCTCGGTCTACGCGGCTTCCCCGCTGGCGACGCCGCCTTTGAACGACACTCCCGCCCGCGAGATCCGGTACATCGACGCGATCAGCGAGGCGCTCCAGATCGGGATGCGCCGCGATCACCGGATCATCCTGATGGGCCAGGACATCGCGGAGTATGGCGGCGCCTTCAAGGTCACCAAGGGTTTCCTCGAGGAGTTCTCCCGGGCGCGGGTGCGGAACACGCCCATCATCGAGTCCGGTGTGCTCGGCGCGGCGCTCGGCCTCGCCATCGACGGTCTGGTGCCCGTGGTCGAGATGCAGTTCGGCGACTTCATCTCCTGCGGCTTCAACCAGATCGTCAACAACCTCGCGAAGACTTACTACCGCTGGGGCACGAGCGTGCCCTGCGTGATCCGCACCCCTTCGGGCGGCGGCACAGGCGCCGGCCCTTTCCACTCGCAAAACGTCGAAGCCTGGTTCACGCATGTGGCCGGCCTGCGGGTCGTGGCCCCCGCGACTCCGGAGGACGCCAAGGGCCTGCTCCTCGCCTCCCTCGCGGAGCCCAACCCCGTCCTGTATCTGGAGCACAAGATGCTCTATCGCTCGCTCAAGGGCCTCGTTCCCGAGGGCTACTTCACGACACCCCTCGGCAAGGCGCGAATCGCGCGGTCAGGAGACGACCTCACCATCGTCGCTTACGGAGTCGCGGTGCATTGGGCGATGGACGCGGCGACCGTGCTCGCGAAGGAAGGTGTGGAAGTCGAGGTCATCGACTTGCGAACGCTCGTCCCCTGGGACAAGGAGACGGTGCTCGGATCGGTACGGCGCACATCGCGCGTCCTCGTCCTGCACGAGGCGCCGCTCACCGGCGGCTTCGGCGCGGAAGTCGCGGCCACGATCGCGCAGGACGCGTTCGACGATCTGGACGCTCCGGTCACCCGCCTCGGCGGTTCGGACACGCCCATCCCTTTCGCCCCGGCCCTCGAAGAGATGATGTCGCCCAAACCCGATCTTCTTCCCGCCCTGAGAAAACTATTGGAGTACTGAACCTACGATGCGAGCCCTGCGCCGACGCCGTGTCCTGAGAAACGTCGCCCTGGGGCTTGCTGCCCTGCTGCTTCTGCTTGGCCTCGCGCTGACGTTCCTGGTCCGCGGATCGCTGCCGGTTCTGGAAGGCGAGGTGGCGCTCCAGGGACTGGGCGGTCCGGTCACGGTCGAGCGCGACGAGAACGGCGTCGCCACCGTGCGCGGCGACGATCGAGCGGATGTGGCGCGCGCCACCGGATTCCTGCATGGTCAGGAGCGCTTCTTCCAGATGGACCTGATGCGCCGCCGGGCCGCGGGCGAACTCTCGGAACTCATCGGCGCCGCGACCGTCGAGGTCGATGAGGGCGCGCGGATCCACCGGTTCAGAAACGTGGCGCAGAGGGTCGTGGCGCGTTTCACGCCCCGCGAAAAGACGCTCGCCGACGCGTACGCCGAGGGCGTCAATGCCGGTCTTTCGGCGCTTCGCGCGCGGCCCTACGAGTACCTGCTCCTAAGGTCCGCTCCCTCGCCGTGGAAATCCGAGGACTCGGTGCTTTGCGCACTGTCGATGTTCCTCACTCTCCACGAGTCGCGTGGCGAACGGGAGAGCACGCTCGCCGTTCTCCGTGATGCCCTGCCGCCCGCGATGTTCGATTTCCTGGCCCCGCGGGGAACCGTTCAGTGGGATGCGCCCATCGACGGAGATCCCATCCCGGAAGCCCCGATTCCCGGCCCGGAGATCTTCGACCTCAGGATGCTGCCCGAGGCGAAAGCCGCGCGTGACTATCCTTCGCCGGATCGATTCGGGCCCGAGGACAACCTCCCCTACATCGGCTCCAACAACTGGGCGGTCGACGCCGCGCGCTCGGCGAACGGTCTGGCCATGGTCGCGGACGACATGCACCTCGACATCACCGTCCCGAACATCTGGTTCCGGCTGCGCATGATCTTCAAGGACGAGAGCGGCCAGGAGCGATCGGTGAGCGGCGTCTCGCTCCCCGGGACCGCGGGGATCGTTGCGGGCAGCAATGGCCAGGTTGCCTGGGGCTTCACCAACACCCAGGCCGACTGGAACGACCTCGTCCTGCTCGAAACAGGAGCTCGGCCGAACACCTACCTCACTCCCGAAGGTCCGAAGGAGTTCGAGCGGGTGACCGAGACCATCCAGGTCGCCGGCGCGGCCCCGCGCACCCTCGAGATCCTCAACACGATCTGGGGACCGGTGATCGATCGCGACCACAACGGCCAGCTGCGCGCTTACCAGTGGACCGCCCACGATCCCGAGGCGGTGAACCTCAAGCTTCTCGACATCGAGGGCGCGAACACCATCGAAGAAGCGGTGGCGGTCGCGCATACCGCGGGGGCGCCGCCCCAGAACGCGATGATCGCCGACCGCACCGGCCGGATCGCGTGGACCGTGGCGGGACGAATCCCGAAACGGGTGGGCTTCGAAGGACGTCTCCCAGTGACGCGCACCGATGCCTCGCGGAAGTGGGATGGATGGGTGGCGAGCGCCGATGTGCCCAAAGTGATCGATCCGCCCTCGGGAAGACTGTGGACGGCCAACGCGCGCGTGGTCTCGGGGCCGATGCTCGCGATCCTCGGCGAGGGGAACTATCCGCTCGGAGCTCGCGCGAAACAGATCCGCGAGGGCCTCTTCGCGAAGGACAAGTTCACCGCCGCCGACCTGATGGACATCCAGCTCGACAACCGCGCGGTCTTTCTCGACCGCTGGCAGGCGACCGCCCTCGCCACACTGAGCGATGTCTCGCTGTCGAAGGATCCCCTGCTCAATGAGGCGAAGGCCCTGGTCGCCAGCTGGGGCGGGAGGGCCGCCGTGGATTCGGTCGGTTATCGGATCGTCAAAGCCTTCCGCCTCGCGACCCTCGACCGCGCGGTAGCACCTCTCGTCGCGCCCGCGGTGAAGAAGGACCCGAAGTTCAGGTATTCCCGGATCTGGCAGAACGAGGGGCCTTTGTGGGCGCTCTTGTCCTCGCGCCCCGCGCATCTGCTCGACCCGAAGTTCGAGAACTGGGATGCCCTTCTCGCGGACGCCATGCGCGCGGTCATCACCGAACTCACGAAGGACGGGCGAAAGCTCGCGGAGCGGACATGGGGCGAGCGGAATGCGTCCCGAATCAGGCATCCCCTCTCCGGCGCGGTACCAGCGCTCTCGCGCTTTCTCGACATGAAGACCGCCCCCCTGCCCGGCGACGATCACATGCCGCGCGTGCTTTCCCCCAACAACGGCGCATCGGAGCGGTTCGTGGTGTCTCCGGGCGCCGAGGAGCAGGGGCTCTTCCACATGCCGGTGGGCCAGAGTTCCCACCCGCTCTCGCCGTACTTCGGCGCGGGCCACGAAGCGTGGGTGAAGGGCGAGAAGACGCCCTTTCTCCCCGGCCCCACCCGCTACCTCCTGACCCTGCATCGGTAGCGAACCGCACGGACAGCCGGTACAATCGGCTCGATCCCCTTGAGACCGACCGTACGTTCGGGAAGTGCGCGGCGGCCTTCTCAAGCGAAGCATTCCTCCGTCCACCGAATCGGAAGCAACGCCGAATGTCATCAACCGCCGACTCTTCCGCCTCCCACCGCACGGGAGCGCTGAGTCGCCTTCTCGCGACGCCGCACTCGAAGGAAGCGCCCGATGTGGGGCCGGAAACCCTGTTGTCGGCGGTCCTCGACGCGGCCGCGGATGGGATCATCGTGGTGAGCACCGATGGCCGGGTCCTCACCTACAACGACCGCTTCGTGGAGATCTGGGACATTCCGCGCGCCACCTTGCTCACCCGTGAGGAACGGCAGGTGGTGGCAGCCCTGATCAAGGGACTCGCCGACCCTTCCAACTTCCTCAATCACGTCGACGCCATGATGGCCGATCGCGATGCCCGCTCCCAGGGCGTGGCCACGCTGCTCGACGGACGGGTCATCGAACACGAGACGCGGCCGGTGGGCGTCATGGACCAGCTGATAGGCCGGGTCTGGACCTTCCGCGACATCACCGCGAGGGTGCGCGCCTTCGAGATGCTGCACGAGAGCGAGGAGCGGTTCCGGATCTTCGCGGACAACGCGGCCTACGGGATCATCATGCACCAGGACGGAGACGTGGTCTACGCGAACGAGGCGGCGGGGCGCGAACTCGGCTACCCCACGGCCGAGCTGATCGGCCTGCCCATCGTCGACTTCGTGCCTCCCGAAGACCGGCCGGCTCTTCGCGAACGCGCGGCCTCGCGGCTGCTGACGAGGAGCCCGGCGCCGTCCCACTACGAAACCCGGATTCGCCGCAAGGACGGGGAGATCCGCATGGTGGAACTCGGGATCAGCTCCATCCGCCTGCGGGACAAGCAGGCGGTCGTGGTCACCCTCGTGGACATGACCGAGCGCAGAAAGGCGGAGGCGGAAGCGCTCCGCCTCGCGTCGCACGACCCTCTCACCGATCTCCCGAACCGCACGTTCTTCCGCAACAGCGCCGAGATCGCGATCGCCGAGGCCAAACGCACCGGGACCGACGTGAGCGTGGTGCTGATCGGCCTGGACCGCTTCAAGTCGGCGAACTTCCTCGGCCACCGCCTCGGCGACCTCGTGCTGCAGGAAGCCGGCCAGCGTCTTTTTTCGCTGGTGCGTCCGCAGGACCTCGTGGCCCGGCTCGGCGCGGACGAGTTCGCGGTCCTTCTGCGCGGTTGCGACCTCGGATCGAGCATCGTCTTGTCCCAGCAGATCGTGGCCCGGCTCCGGGAACCGTACCGCCTTGCGGACGAGAATGAGCTTTTCCTGAGCGCGAGCGTGGGCGCCGCCTCGTTTCCCACTCACGCGAACGACACCGCCGAACTGCTGCGACACGCGAACATCGCGCTGGTCGCCGCGAAGGAGCGGGGCAAGGACCAGGCCGTCGCCTTCGAAGCCGAGCTCACCAGCGAAGCCGCGGCGCGTCTCGAGATGAACCGGTTCCTGCACCGGTCCCTGCGCGATCACGCTTTCTTCCTCGAGTACCAGCCGATCGCCCGCGCCCACGACCTCGGAGTCACCGGCTTCGAGGCGCTGGTGCGATCGAAGGACCTGCTTGGCCGACGCGTGGCGCCGGATGCGTTCATCCCCATCGCCGAAGCCACCGGCCTCGTGGTGCCGATGGGCCGGATCGTCCTCGACCTGGCCCTGGGCGCGATTCGTGAATTGAACCTGCTGCGGGCGACGCCGCTTCGGATGGCGATCAACGCATCCGCCATCCAACTCCGCCACCCCTCGTTCGTTCGCGACATCCGGGCCGGGCTCGACAAGCACGGCCTCCCGACTTCGTCGCTCGCGGTGGAGATCACCGAAAGCAACGCTCTTACCGATCCCGAGGGAACGAGGCGCGTTCTGCGCGAACTGCGCAGCGCGGGGATATCGATCAGCCTCGACGACTTCGGCACCGGCTTCGCCTCGCTGGACCTTCTGCGCAGCCTGCCCCTTGACGTGGTGAAGATCGACCGTTCGTTCACCCGCGACATCGACTCCGACCCCACCCAGGCGGCCATCGCGACCTCGGTGATCGAACTGGCGCACCGGCTCGGCCTGAAAGTCGTGGCGGAAGGCGTCGAAACCGAGAGCCAGCACCGTTTTCTGCTCGCTCATGGGTGCGACCTGATCCAGGGTTACTGGCTCGCCCGCCCCCTCTCGCTGCCCGCGGGCATCGATTTCCTCCAGTCGCGCGAGCGCCGCGTCCGGGCCTGAGTCCAGGGTCGCGGAGGCGACCCCTTATCCGCGCGCGCGCTCGTCTTCTCCCGCGACCCGGAAGTAGGCGACGAGCTTCTGCTGAGCCGCGGCCTGGCCGGACAACTCCTCGGCGGTGGCCGAGAGCTCTTCGGCGGACGCGGAGTTTCTCTGGGTGACGTGGTCGACCCGGGACATCGCGTGGGTGATCTGCTCGACGCCGGTCTGCTGCTCGCGCGACGCCGCCGCCACCTCCTGGCACAACTCGGCGGTGCGCTGAATGAGGGGAACGAGCTGAGTGATCAGCTTGCCCGACTTCTCGGCGACCTCCACACTTTCCGCCGCGACATCCCCGATGTCCTTGGCCGCGGTCTGGGC
>CAZBTT010000064.1:0-4113 GCA_964494295.1 uncultured Acidobacteriota bacterium | reverse complement strand
CCGGCCCGCCATGTCTTCCATCTGAACGCTGTTGCCGGTGTTGGCGGCGATCGAGGCGCGCATCTGCTCGAGGCTCGAAAGAGTCTCTTCGACCGAGGCGGCCACGTCGGAAGTGCCGCCCGACAAGTCGCTTGCCGCCGACGACACCTGACGCGCCGCCGCGGCCATGCCCGCGGCCTGGGTCTTGAGTTCGCTGGAGACCCCGGCCAACCGCCGCGTCATCTCGCCGAACGCGATGCCGAAACGGTCGGCGGTGGAGCGCGGAACCGGACTGCGGCGCAGGTCGCCTTCCGCGATGTTCTGCGCGATCTCCGACATCTCGGTCAGATAGACCGTGACTTCACCGAGCGCGTTCACAAGCTGCCCGATCTCGTCCCGGGCCTTGGTCTCGAACTTCGCGGTCACATCGCCCTCGCGCAGGCGGTAGGCAGCCTGGACGGCCTGACCGACGGGGTCGACGAGGGAGCGGACGTTCATCGAAACCGCGAAGACCACGGCGAGGGAGAAGATGATGATTCCAATGATGAGCAGAGTGGCCCGGCTCTGGGCCTGGCGCACTTCTTCGAAAGCCTCGGCCATGGCTTTCTTGTCGTGCTCCGTGTTGGCGGCGAGGGTGTCCCGCACCTGACGGTACTGGGTCTGCATGGCGGTGAGCGACGAGGTCATGTCGGCGCCCCTGGTGTTCGCGATCATCTGCCGGGTGGTCAGGGTCGCGGTGTCGAAGTACGTGTTGAAGGAACCCTGAAGCTGCGTCAGGTCGGTCTGATTGAC
The DNA here is from genome assembly GCA_964494295.1 of uncultured Acidobacteriota bacterium. Lineage (GTDB taxonomy): Bacteria > Acidobacteriota > Vicinamibacteria > Fen-336 > JAGNNV01 > JAGNNV01. The sequence continues at coordinate 3,342 of CAZBTT010000064.1, read as the reverse complement.
CACAGGGTTGGTCTTCCCGAGTTCGAGGGTCTGGAGGAACTCCTGCTTGAGGGGATCGATGTCACCGCCGAAGTCGGCATTCGACGCGGCCACCGCGTCCTGCAGACCGCGCTGGATCTGAGCCAGGCTCAGCTCCAGGTTGCGGCTCATTTCGAGGGAGGGCCCGTAGCCGGTCTCGGCCAGGCGCAGCTTCTCCGCGCTGCGCCCGCCCGCCATCATCGTGACGATCAGGGTGAGGACGAACCCGATCGCCGCGACCGCGGGCAGAAGCAGGAGCTTGAAGCGGAAAGAGAGCGAGTCGAACCGGAACCGTGCCACGTGCTTATCCTCGGGACTTCCTTGAAACTTCTCTCAGCGAATGCTCAGGACCTTGACCCCGTCCGTGGCCCCGCCGGCCGAAACATAGCCGATGGCCCCGGGAGTGGCCTTGACGAAAGCCAGGACCGCCGCATCGCCGGCCTTTTCGGCGGGCGGCACGTCTCGCCCGGCGAAGATCTGCTGCTGCCAGTAGGAGGCGATGGCGCTCGCGGGTTTGGCGTGAACGACCTTGTTGAAGGTCGCGCGCACCGGGGCGTTCGCCGCCTGGTCGACCGGAATGATGGGGATGCCGGTATCCCACTTCACGATCTTCTTGAGGAACATCTTCCCGAGCTGCTCCTTGGTGAGGATGTCGGTCGGATTTCCGGAATGGACGACGACCTTGTATTCCTGCGCGTAACTCATCGCGGGAGCGAGGAGCGCCGCGAGGGCGAGGATGAGAACGATTCGGCGGGTCATGTTTTGATTCACCTCTTGGCTTTCTGGAGTCGCGGGCGGCGGTTAGAAGGAAACCGACATCGAGACGATGCCATAGTTCACGGGTCTTGAGGGAGCGCCCAGGGGGCGAATATTGGTCTCGAGAAGCTGGCTCTCGCTCCAATGGTACTCGCCCTTGAGGACGACGTCAGGCCGGACCGCGAAAGTGACGCCCATCGTCCAGTCCTCGTAGTACTTCTCGACCCGGAACTCCCCGGGCGTATCGACGCCGATATCGAGAGCCGAGGTGTCGAACTGGCCGTGCAACGAGAGCCTTGAGGTGACATTGACTCCGCCGTACACGTAGTACGCCTTGAAGTGGACGTTGGCGTCGTTGATCATCGTCTTCCGGTACTCGGATTGCAGCTTGATGCGCGAGCCCGTGTACTCACCCGAGACGTAGTAGGTCTTCCACGAGTCCTTCTGATCCGACACGAGAGCGGTGCCGGTGAGGTCGAAGCGCTGGCCGCCCGCTCCCAAGCGGAGTCCGCTGACCGGCGTGTTCAGCCAGGCCTGGCCGCCCACCGTCTTCTCGGCACGAGGCTTCACGAGGCCGTTGTCGCTCTGTTCGACCATCGAGAATCCGCCGACGTAGGCGGAGGCCTCGGCGTTCCACGAAGAGGCAGGCGAGATGGAATGCCTGAGGGCGAGTCCGTCCACGGTCTCGGAGGTGAATGAACCCTCCTGATAGAAGTTGTAGGGAGTGCGGTAGAAAGGCAGCAGCGTCCCGACGTAGCGGGTCTCGTTCTGAAGACCCATGGGCTGGGGAATGCGACCCACCCGCAAGGAGGTGTTCTCAGCGAGACGACGCTCGTAGAACGCCCAGTCGAGCTTGACGTCGGGCTCGAACGCGAGCGAGGGGCTGAGGCCCAGACGGCGGTGGGCCAGCTGGATCACCAGGGTGTCCTTGGTGGACGGCGTGAAGCGGACGAGCACCGCGGCGCGGCGGTAGTCGGTCGTGCCCTCGTCACCGATACCAAGGACCTGATCCCCGTTGGACTTGGCGAAGGCCTGGGTGAGGTAGCCGTGAACCGTGAACTTCTGGGCGGGGGTTTCGTCCTGGGCTTCCTGAGCAAGAACCGGCGCGCTCAGAGCCAGGAGGAGGAGAATCGAAAGGTTTTTCAAGGGACTGCGTTCCTTCATGGAGAGAGAGGGGCTGAATTGGGGCCCGTACTTGGACCCGACTCTCCATGAGCAAACCTCGCGCCACCGGGGAGCTTGGACCTCAACTCCCTTTCATACAATAGCTTCCGCAGCAGGATCCCGAAGCCGAAGGGCCCTCGTTCCCGGAAACCGGACCGGGTTTCAGGGTTGCTGATCGGGGGACGCCATCAAAGAAAAGCCCCGGAGCGAAGGGCTCCGGGGCTTTGCCCGGGCCGACCTCGACGAGGCCGACCCGAGCGTGCGATTCAGTCTCCTAGAACGTCCAGCGGGCTCCGATCTGGATCTGACGGGGCGCGGTGATGGACGACGGGCCGCCGTAGGGAACGACCTTGGTGGTGCCCACGGCCTTCGTCGGGTCCAGAACGCTGGTTCCGCCGACGTTGTTGAACACCGAGGTGATGGTGTCCGCGTTGAGGGCGTTGAAGATATCCCCATAGACCGACAGACGGTGATCGCCGCCGCCCACCTTGAAGATCTTCTCGAGCCGCAGATCGAGGATATTCAGGGTGTCGAGACGCTGGTTGCCACGAGGTTCGAGAGACGGACGACGACCGGCGGAACTCGCGAAGAAGTAGCCCGTCGCCGAGTAGTTGGTGGCGCCGCCGCTCAGTTGAACATAAGGCGCGTACGTGCCCCCGCTCACCGACCGGAAGTAGGCGTTCACGGCAACCTCGACCTTCGGAATCTGCACGCCGACCATGGCCTTGACTTCGTGGGTCCGGTCGTTGGTCATGGCACCTTCGGCATTGACCAGCGACATGGTCGGGCTGGCGTAGAAGCTGCTCACGCCGTACGTACCCTCACTGCCGTTGTTGATCGTGCCCTCGGCCTTCGACCAGACATACGAGATCTGCGCCCGCCACCGGTTCGAATAGTTCTTGGTGAGCACGAACATCGCCGCCTTGTACCGGCGGTTGGCGTCGACCGTCCCGAGCACGTTGCCCGAGGCATCCAGATACTGGAAACCATCGGGATTCGTGATGTACAGGTTGTTCGCCGAAGCGGAACGGTTGGTCCAGCGGAAGTAACTGTACGGTGTCGCCGGGTAGACGAGGGTCGAACCGTTCGGGGTAGGGCTCGTGGCGGTCACCCGCGCCCATCGGGCCGAGGGCAGAACCTGGCCGATGAAGTTCTTGTTGTCACGCTTGATGCCTGTGACCGCAAGCCTCACGTTGCTGCCGATCGCGCGCTCGAACCCGAGAGAGAACTCGTCGACCCGCGGGTGCTTGATGTCGGGATCGATGGTCGCCACGGGGGCTTTGACGCGGCCTACCTCGACCCGCCGGTTGAGCGGGCAGTTGTAGCTCGCGGTGGGTCCCTGCGGTCCATAACCCGGACAGTTCGCCATATCCCAGGAAATGGATACCTGGTGACCGGGGGTCG
>CAZBTT010000063.1:1831-14250 GCA_964494295.1 uncultured Acidobacteriota bacterium | reverse complement strand
CCCCAGCCCCCGTCGGCGATCCTGCCCGCGTTGTAACCCTCGAATTGCGAGTCCCGGACGCGGACAACCCGCGGGCGACGATGACCTCGACGTCTTACGTCGCGTTCCGCGCCATCAGGGAGAACGTGGCCGCGAAGAAATCGGCGGCCGCATTTCAGCGATCCGCCGCGACCATCCTCCTCGACGGCGACCAGCGCAACGCGAACGCGATGCTCGTCTCCGGCAACTACTTCGACTTGCTGGGCGCCCGCCCCCTCCTCGGTCGCATCCTGGGCGCGGGCGACGATGAGTCCGGAGCCGCGCCGCCTGCGGTCATCCTGACCCACCCGTTCTGGCGGAATGTGCTTCAGGAGGACTCGGGAATCCTCGGCAGACGCATGAAGATCGCGGGAATCGAGTACACGGTCGCGGGCGTCATGCCGCGGGGCTTCAGCGGCCACACGACGGCCGCGGTGGACGTGTTCGTTCCCTTCGCGGCAGCCATGCGGGATACCCCCGGTTGGGACCGTCAGGCGTTTCGAAACATCGCGGGCGTCCTCGTCCGCCTCGCCTCTGGCCAGACCGAGGCCGCGCTCGCCGCGCAGGCGGGCTCCGTGCTCGAGCGCGTCGTCGTCACGAAGCCACTCTCGGGTTCCGAGGTCGGGGCGACCGAAAGACGGGTCGCGCTGTGGCTCAGCGCGCTCGCGGTCCTGGTGCTCCTCATCGGCCTCGCCAACAGCGCGATCCTTCTCACCGTTCGCGCGGTCCGCTCGCGCCATGAGCAGGCGATCCGCGCCGCACTCGGAGCTTCACAGTCACAACTGCGCCAGCGGGTCCTCGCCGAAGCGGTCCTCCTCGCGGCCGGCGCCACGGTTACCTCTCTTCTGATCGCAGCCTGGTTCGACGACGCGCTGCGGGTTGTCCTCTTCCCGAACCTTCGCGCCGAGGGAAGAAACAGTATCGTCACGTTCGCCGCGGCCACGCTCGCCGGCCTGGCGTCGGCCGCAGTGGCCTTCGCCGCCGGGTTCGCTCAGATTCCCTCAACCACGGAACCGGCCCACCTTCGCGCGGGAACACCCGGCGCGAGTCCGCGCAGGCGAAGCATGGCTCCCCTGCTCCTCATCCAGACGACACTCGCGGTGGTCCTCCTCGCCGGCGCGGGTCTCTTCGGCGCCAGTCCCCACCGCCTTCGGGCGCAGGACTTCGGCATGGACCTCGACCGCGTCGTCGTGGTGGATTTCGAGTCGACGTCGGCCGAACTTGCCGGACAGGACGCGTTCTTCACAGAAGCCCTGACGCGGGTCGCCGGCCTTCCCGGCATCGAAAGCGCGACGCCCATCGATTCCCTTCCGTTCGCAGGTCACAACGTCCCTCCAATCAGCGTCCCCGGCCGGTCCGAATCGCCTTCCGTGGGCGGGCAGCTTCCCTTCCTCACCGCCGCTACACCCGAGTTCCTGAAGATCCTCGGCATCGAGGTGATCGAGGGCCGCGGTTTCGACGCCGCGGATGACCGCGCGGCGCCGGTGGTGCTGGTGAACCGGACGATGGCGGGTGCGGTGTGGCCCGGGCAAAGTGCGATCGGCAAGTGTTTCCGGGTGGGCTTCGACCCGGACTTCAATCCCGAAACGTTCGATCCCTCCGCGGGTCCTCCCATGCCGTCGGACAAGGTCGCGTGCCGCGAGATCGTCGGCGTGTTCCGCGACGTGCGTCAGCGCTCGGTTCTGCCGGAAGGTGGCGAAGACCGCCTGATGCAATACCTCGTGCCGTTTTCTCAGGTGCCGAAGCCGCCGTTCGTCCAGGATCCGACGCATATCCGCGGCCTGCTGGTGAAGGTGCGTGCGGACAACGCGAGTTCGCCCTCGGCCATCCGTCGAGTCATCGTGGCCGGCCGCGGCGACCTGCCCTACCTGCGTGTCCGTCCCTACGTCGATCTGCTGGATCGTCAGATGCGCCCCTGGACCATGGGGACGCGGCTGCTCGGGCTCTTCAGCGCTCTCGCGCTTCTCGTCTCGGCCATCGGCATGTTCGCGGCGTTCGCGCACGCCATCGCAGAGAGACGTCGCGAAATGGCCATCCGCCTCGCCATAGGCGCGCGTCCATCCGCCGTCCGCGCACTGGTTCTACGCGAGGCCCTCACCATCGCCGTGGGCGGCGTCGTCACAGGACTTCTGGCCGCTGTCGTGGCGGGCCGGGGCATCCAGACCCTGCTGTTTGGAACCACGCCCGGCGATCCGGTCGTTCTCGCCTTCGCGGGAGGTGCGATGCTTCTGGTCGCGGTTTTCGCGACATTCCTTCCCGCGCGCGAAGCGGCACGATCCGACCCGAGCGTTCTCCTCCGCTCCGAGTAATCAAGGGGCTATCCTTCGCCCATCGGCCCGACCCGCCCCGCGGGCGAACCGCAACCAAGGAGAGAAGAACCCATGGCGTACGCCCGTCTTCACCGCGGCATGGCCGCGCTCAGCCTGATTCCGCTCGTCGCCCTCGCCGTGTCCATGATGCCGGTCGCGGCGCAGGAGAAAGCCGCGGACAAAGGGGGTTTGCCCCTCAAGGCCGAGCGCAAGATCGCGTTCGAGACCGATGAAGGCACGTGGGTCTCGCTCGACGTTTCGCCGGACGGCCAGACGATCGTCTTCGAACTCGCGGGCGACCTTTACACCCTGTCCATCGCCGGCGGTGATGCGAAGCCCCTTTCGACCGGCATGGCCTTTGAGTCTCAGCCGCGTTATTCCCCCGACGGAGCGCAGATCGCGTTCCTTTCCGATCGCGACGGTGCTGAAAACCTCTGGATCATGAAAGCCGATGGGACGGGAGCGAAGGCCCTCACGAAGGATAAGCAGGCTTCCTTCGCCTCCCCCGCGTGGACCGAGGAGGGCCAGAGCGTGATCGTCTCGCGAAACGTGGCCGGCCTGCGCACGTTCGAACTCTGGGCGTACGACACGCGCGGCGGTTCAGGCATCCAGATCACGAAGGCCAAACCGCGGCCCGAGACCACGCCGGCCGAACAGCACAATGCGCTTGGCGTCACCGCCTCCAAAGACGGCCGGTACCTCTATTACGCGACCAAGCGGGGCGGCTTCGCCTACAACGTCAACTTCCCGCTCTGGCAGATCGCACGGAAGAACCGCCGCACCGGCGATGAGGATGTCCTGACCCAGTCCACGGGCAGCGCGTTCCGACCGGTGTTGTCGCCCGACGGTCGCTGGCTCGTCTATGGCACACGGTTCAACACCCAGACCGGCCTGCGCGTCCGCGATCTCAACAGCGGTGAGGACCGCTGGCTCAAATACCCGGTGCAGCGCGACGATCAGGAGTCGCGCTTCACCCGCGACCTTCTGCCGGGGATGGCGTTCACACCCGACGGCAAGGACCTTCTCGCCGCTTACGGCGGGAAGATCCATCGCATTTCTCTTGCGACCGGCGTCGACACGGTGATTCCCTTTCGGGCGAATGTGGCGCTCGATCTCGGGCCGCTGCTCGACTTCCCCGCGCGTGTCGATCAGGGCCCGGTGCGCGCGCGGATCATCCAGGGCGCCGCGGTCTCGCCCGACGGATCGCGTGTGGCCTTCTCCGCGTTCGGCCGGATTCACACCGCCCCGGTCACAGGCGGCGCGCCGAAGAGGCTGACATCGCAGACCTCCCTCGAGTTTCTCCCCACATGGTCGAAAGACGGCAAGTCGCTCGTCTACGTCTCGTGGTCGAGCGAAGGCGGGCATGTCATGAAGGCTCCGGCCGATGGATTGACCGCGCCGGTTGCGATCACGAAGGCCGCCGCGTTCTATCGGGATCCCGCGATCGCTCCTTCGGGCGACGTAATCGTCGCGCTGCGGGCGCCGTGGCAGTCGCGCCAGGAAATCGAGACCGAGTGGGGCGGTTCGGAGCCCGCGGGCCTCGAACTCGTCACCATCGTGGCCGCCACCGGCGAGGTGAAGTCGATCCTGCCCGCGCGCGGTTTCGGCCGGCCTCATTTCGGACCCGAGACCGATCGCGTCTACGTCTCCTCGCGCGACGGCCTCTTCTCCGTGCGTTTCGATGGCACGGACCGGCGAACGCACCTGAAGGTCGTCGGCAAGACCAACGCGCCCGAGCCCGCTCCGGCCTCCGAAGTTCGCCTCTCGCCCGACGGCAAACACGTCCTCGCCGCGGTCTCGACCCAGCTCTTCGTCCTGCCCGCGCCCCTCGCCTCGGGCGAGGCTCCGACCATCAACGTCTCGACCCCGAGCGTGCCGGTCGCGAAGATGACCGACATCGGCGTCGATGAGTTCTTCTTCATGGACAACGGAAAGACCGTTGCCTGGACCCTCGGTGCGAGCCTCTTCCGGAAGAGCCTGGCCGCTGTCACGTTCGGCGAGCCGGAGAAGAGCGCCGACGCCGGGACCGCTGCTTCCCCTTCCGCCAGTCCCTCGCCGTCGCCATCGCCGAGCCCGGCTGCGACCAAACGCTCGGAGGACGGCGCTCAGGTCACCGACTTCGTGGTCGAAGCGCCCCGGGCCACACCGACGGGCACGATCGTCCTCCGCGGCGCGCGTGTGATCACCATGAGCGCAGCGCGCAAAGACGAGGTCCTAGAGGCCGCGGACATCGTGATCGATGGCAATCGAATCAAGTCGATCGGCCCGGCGGGTTCCGCGGCGATCCCGGCCGGCGCGCGTGTGTTCAACGTCGCGGGCAAGACCATCATCCCCGGCCTCGTGGACGTTCATGCGCACTGGACGGAGGTGCGGCGGCGCGTGCTCGATCCCGACGCCTGGACGTTCAGCGCGAATCTCGCCTACGGCGTCACCACCGGCCGCGATCCGCAGACCGCGACCAACGACGTGTTCGCGTACCAGGACATGATCGACGCCGGCATGATGATCGGCCCTCGGGCCTTCAACACCGGGCCCGGGGTGTTCGCAAACTCCGATTTTCAGTCGGCTCCAGGGGCGAAGAGCGTGGTGGAGAAGTACGCGAAGTACTACCGCACCAACACGCTCAAGTCCTACAACGTCGGCAACCGGCGTCAGCAGCAGTTCATGATCGAGGCCGCCAAAGAGCATCGGATCATGCCGACGACCGAAGGGTCGCTCGATCTCAAACTCAACTTCACCCATGCGGTGGATGGCTTCTCGGGGGTCGAACACTCCCTGCCCATCGTGCCTCTCTACAAGGACGTGGTCGAGGTTTTCGCGAAGTCGGGGATCACCTACACGCCCACGCTGCTCGTGGCCTACGGCGGCCCGTGGGCCGAGAACTACTTCTACGCGAAGACGGAGGTGTGGAGCGATCCCAAACTGCGCCGCTTCTTCCCGACCGGCGTGCTCGAATCGAAGGCGAAGCGCCGACCCTGGTTCGCCGATGACGAACACGTCTTCCCGAAGATCGCCGCCGAAGCGGCGAAGATCGTTCGCGCGGGCGGCAGGGTGGGCGTCGGCGGCCACGGCCAGCTCCAGGGTATCCAGGTTCACTGGGAAATGTGGGCGCTCTCCGCGGGTGGCTTCACGCCCATGGAGACCCTGCGCGCCGCGACTCTTCACGGCGCCCACGCGATCGGATACGCGCAGGACCTCGGCAGCATCGAGGCTGGAAAACTCGCGGACCTGGTCATCCTCGACAAGAACCCGCTCGACAACATCCGCGACACCGCGTCGGTTCGCTTCGTGGTCAAAAACGGTGAACTCTTCGACGGAGAGACCCTGGACAAGCTGGCCCCCGAGAAGACGCCGCGGCAGAAGCAGTGGTGGTGGAACGCGGGTCCGCCCGCCGCCCCGGTGGGCGCGCTTGCCGAGAACGAGGTGTATCTGGCCCAGGTCACGGGAGCTGGCGCCACCCTCAAGATCGGAGCGCCGAAGAACATCACGAATCGGCCCGGATACGACAACCAGCCGAAGTTCGAGACCGATGGCCGCGGCATCGTGTTCACACGAGGCGACGCGGGTTCGCGCACCGATATCTATCGCTACGACATCGCCACCGGAAAACTGACGCCGGTCAAGGAGACCGCGGAGAGCGAATACTCCGCGACGCCCATGCCGGACGGCCGCGGCTACGGCGTGATCCGGGTCGAACTCGACGGCGTGCAGCGTTTGTGGCGTCTCGATCCCGCGAAGGGCAAGGCCGATGATCTTCTGGTCGCGACCACGCGGCCGATCGGCTACTTCGCTTTCCCCGAGCCCCATGTGGTCGCGTCGTTCGTTCTCGGGACTCCTCCCACCCTCCAACTCATCGACCTCGCCACCGAAGAGTCGAAGCTGATCGTCTCGAATGTCGGTCGCTCGATTCACAAGATCCCGGGTCGGCCGGCCGCGAGTTTCCTGCACAAGATCAGTGCTGACGAGTGGATGATCAAAGAGGTCGATGCGAAGGGCGGGGTGAAAGACATCGTGCGCGCGCCAAAGGGCCGGGAGGACTACGCGTGGCTCGCGGATGGGACACTCGTGATCTCCGCGGGCACGAAGATCCTCGCGTTGACGCCGGGCGTCGATACGGACTGGCGCGAAATCGCGGACTTCGCCGCTCTCGGCCTCAAGGATCTGTCGCGCCTCGCGGTGAACCCGCGGGGCGACCAGATCGCGATCGTGGCCTCGCCGAAGTAGGCTACGCGCCTCGTTACCAGTAATGCCGCCTCCGCGCGGCCAGTCAAGGAATCAAACAGAGCCTATGTGGGCGGTCGGTCGTCTTTCACTTCTATCGCGCGGACTCGAGGCCGCTAAGCGGGCCCAGGCTGCGCCCAACAAGCCCACGGCGGTCGCCCGCGTACCCGAGGTCCCCAAGGCCCCGGCCGCGATGCCGACACCGGTTCCGATTCCGATCCCGATCCCGGAGCCGACTCCCGAACCCATCAGAATGCCGACCAACGACACCGTCCCTATTGCCCCTCCGCCGCCGCGACCGCCGCGGCTGGAGACCGTTCCGTTCCCCGCCGAGGCTCAATTGATAACGAAGGCGCACCCGGTCGTGAAGCCCGAGCCGCCGATCGCGCCAGTGATCGTGCCTGCACCTGTTCCCGTTGAGGTCGCGTCCGCCGCGCCGGTTGAAACTCCGAGCCTCCTTCGGCGAATTGTCACCCGCGTCACGCGTTTCTTCCGCTCGCTGTTCGGCTGATCACAAAACGGCGGCGAGGTATCGTCAAAGCCTCGCTCTCGGAGGACACGATGCGCCCAACTCGCTGGCTCGGACTCGCTCTCACCCTGACGTTCGCTCTTCGGCTTTCCGCCCCAACCGTCGAGGCCCTCCAACCCGCCCCTCTCTCCTGCGACCTACTCTTCGCGGGAGGTCGCGTTGTCGACGGCACGGGAGCGCCGTGGTTTCGAGCCGACGTCTGCGTAGTCGGTGACCGGATCGCCGCCGTGGGGCACCTCCCAAAGTCCGCGGCAAAGCGAACAATCGATGCCTCGCGTCTGGTGATCGCTCCCGGCTTCATCGACATGATGGGCCAGTCGGAGTACAGGCTCCTCGTGGACGGTCGGGCCGCGAGCAAGATCACGCAGGGCATCACCACGGAAATCACCGGAGAAGGCGGATCGATTGCGCCCCTGAACGCGCGGATGCTCGCAGCGGGGAAAGCCACGTACGACCACTACGGCTACACCCCGAATTTCACCACGCTCGCGGGCTACTTCACTGAGCTCGAAAAGCGCGGCACCGCCGTCAACGTGGGCACCTTCGTAGGCGCGGGCGGCGTGCGAAGCCTCGTGATCGGCGAGGACAACCGCGCTCCCTCTGCCGCCGAACTCGACGCCATGAAGAAAGCGGTCGCTCAGGCCATGGAGGAAGGCGCCCTTGGACTCTCGACTTCCCTCATCTACGTGCCCGACCAGTTTGCCTCGACCGACGAGATCATCGCTCTGGCCCGGGTCGCGGCGAGTTACGGCGGGAGCTACATCACGCATCAGCGCGACGAAGGCGACGACAACGGCGGCGGCCTCGACGCGAGTATGGACGAGGTCTTCCGCATCGCCCGCGAAGCCGCGATCCCCGCAGAGATCTACCACATCAAGGCCTCGGGCAAGCGGAACTGGGGACGCATGAAGGGCATGCTGAAGCGGATCGAAGACGCCCGCGCTTCGGGACTCGACATCAGCGCCGATCAGTATCCCTGGGCCGCGAGTTCGAACAGTCTCGATGCGAGCCTTCCGGTGTGGGTGCGCGAAGGCGGATCGGACAAGATGGTCGCGCGGCTGAGCGACCCTGCCCAACGCGCGAAGGCCCGCACCGATTTCCTGAAACTTCCCGACAGCGCCGACTGGCCGGCCGGCGCATCCCGCATCCTCGTCACGAGTGTGATGAACGCGAGCCTCAAGCCGTACGAAGGCCAAACCATCGAGCAGATCGCCGCCTCACAGAAGAAGGATCCGCTCGACACTCTCCTCGACCTCGTGGTCGCGGACAAGGGCAACACCGGGCGTGTGTCGTTCTCGATGAGCGAGGACGATGTCCGCGAGGCTCTGCGCCATCCCCTCGTCTCGTTCTGTACCGACTCGGGGGCGAGCGCTGAAGACGGCATCTTCTCGAAGCAGAAGTCGCACCCCAGAGCCTGGGGTTCGGCGGCAAGGAACCTCGGTCACTAAGTCCGCGAAGAGAAGGTCCTGCGTCTCGAAGAGGCGATACGCAAGATGACGTCTCTCCCCGCGGCCCGGATGCGGCTTGGGGATCGCGGCATCCTGCGCGCCGGGATGGCGGCCGATCTCGTGGCCCTTGACCCCGACACAGTCGCCGCCCCGTCCACTTACGCGGATCCGCTTCACTACAGCGCGGGCATCCCCTACGTCGCGGTCAACGGCCAGCTCGTCGTGGACAGCGGCGTGATCACGGCCGCGCGGCCGGGCCGGGCTCTCAGAGGGCCCGGCTACAAGAAGTAGCTATTTCGCGCGTTCGAGGAACCGGCCGTCGCGGGTGTCGACGCGGATCTTCTCGCCGGCCTCGATGTACGACGGCACCATCACCTGGGCGCCGGTCTCCGTAATCGCGGGCTTGAGCTGAGCCTGGGCGGTGGCGCCCTTGATCGCGGGAGCGGTGTCCTTGACCTCGAGGTCCACCGCGATCGGAAGAATGAGCGCGATCACGCGGTCCTGAAAAAGCGTCGTCCGGACTTCGAGGTTCTCGAGCATGAAGCCCGCGGAGTCTCCGACCCGGTCGGCGTCGAGCGTGAACTGCTCGTAGGACGCGAGGTCCATGAAAACGAAGTCGTCGCCCTGTTTATAGAGAAACTGGGCGTTGCGGTAGTCGACCTCGGCGCCCTTCTCCATATCGCCGCCCCGCCAGGTCTTCGCCTGGCTCTGGCCGGTGCGCAGGTTCTTGATCTTGGTCTTGATCAGCATCGACGCGCCCCGGGCGGACGGGGTCTGGCTCTGCACCTCGCCCACCTGCCAGGGATCCCCGTCGATTTCGAGGATGTCGCCGCGCTTGAGTTCCGATACGTTGACTGGCATAGCCGGCAAGGTTATTCGCGGCCACGGCTTCGGCACAAGGGGGGAGGTTTACCGTGAGGCTGCTCTCCTGAAGTTCGGAGCGGCGCTTTCCGTCGAGATCGGCACTGTGGCCCGCGCCTGTCTCGAAACCTGCACGACGTGTCTGGCGCGCTCTGGCGCGCTTTGGCGCTTGGACAGAGGATCAGGACTGGGGGATCATTCCCTCGATTCGCCTCCTGCGGTTTGTCGGACAATGCGCCTCATCAACTGCCTCATTCTCCGGGAGCCCCTAACCGGGCAGCATCTCTATGCAAAGGAGTCCTTTAACCCGAAAGGCCGATCCGAGCCAGCAGAGACCGGAAGCGCGGCTCGCAGCGGAGCGGGTCGAAGATGGGCTCAACACCCAGCCAGCGCATGCCTGTAGCGCCCTCGGCGAACCCCTTCTCCAGCTCCGCGAGGGCCTGAGACGTCTCGCCGAGCCCCGCGGCCAGGACCGCGAAGTCGTACGCCGAAACCGGCCGGTCCCGTTCGAGCCGGAAAAGCTCGGCCCGGAGCAAAAGCGCCTCTTCGCGCCGCCCGGCCAGGGCCAGGGCGTAGCCCAGGTCGGCGATGGTGTGGGCGCTCCGCGGGTTGATGGAACGGGCATGAAGGAGCGAGGCGATCCCTTCGTCCGGACGGCCCATCCGGACGAGGGTGAGGCCTTTCACCCGGTGGGCGAGGAGGAAACCAGGCTCGATCTCCACCGCCTGTTCGAAGCAGCCGAGCGCCTCTCCATACCGCTTCTCGTACATGTAGGCGATGCCGAGGCTCGTCTGAATGGTGGCCGAGACCGGGTCGAGCGCGCGCGCCGCCTTCAACTCCTCCTGTCCCTCCCTGAAACGGCCGCGCTGAACCAGGCGCTCGCCGAGCCACTGCCGGCCGCTCGCGTAGGCGGGGTCGAGGGCGATGGCCCTGCCGAGTTCCTCGTCGCACGCTCTCCAGTCCCAGTCGAACTGACACAGGACATTGGCGAGCGCCGCGTGCCCTTCGGCAAGATCCCGGTCCAGTGCGATGGCCTTCCGCGCACTCGCTTCCGCGAGAGCCCGAGCCTGCCGGGCGGGCAGCACATCGGCGCTCGTCGCGAGACGCGCGTGGGCGGTCGAAAGACCCGCGTGCGCCTTCGCGTAGCCGGGATCGAGAGCGATCGCCTCCTCAAAGAACTCGATCGCGCGACGCAGCCCATCCTCGCTGCGCTTGCTCCAGAAAAACGACCCCTTCAGATACGCGACGTGAGCATCGGGTCGCACCGCGGGCCTCGTAACGCCGGGACGGTCCAGGAGTCGCACCGAGAGACGTCTTGTGATGGCCTCCGCGATTTCCGCCTCGGTCCGGACCAGGTCCCTCAGGGGCTCATCGTAGGTCTCGGCCCACACGTGGGTCTCGCCTGCCACTTCGATCAACTGCGCGGCGATCCGCAAACGCCCTTCCGACAGACGCACGCTGCCGCCCACCAGATACTGGACGCCGAACGCTTGAGCGGTTTCGGCGGCTGGCTTTGGACCCTGCTTGAACCGAGCGGCCGAGGCACGGGCGATCACCCGCAGCGCCGCCGGATCGAGTCGCGCGAGGCCGGTGGTCAACTCTTCGGTGATTCCGTCGGCGAGATAGTCGTCGTTCGTGTTGCCACTCAGGTTCTCGAAAGGCAGGACAGCGATGGTCACGGGTGCTGCCGCGGCGGGAGTGCTTCGGGTGGCGAGGCGCAGGGCGCCAATGGCCAAAGCACCCAGGGCCGCGAGGGCGATCAGGCCGAGCGGTACCGGCCTAAAGGCGCGCGATGCCGTTGCGCTGGGAGCCAGCGCATTCGGCTCGACCGGCTCCGGCTCTGCGGCATCGAGGCGTCCGCTCCGCTCGTGCCACCACGCGTCGAGTTCCTGGACATAGGCGAAGACCGAGCCCTGCCTGGCGTGGGGTATCCGGTGCACGGGCAGGCCCTCGGAGGTCTCCCAACGCTGGACGGTCCGCACGCCCCGCTTCAGGTGGGCGGCGATTTCCTTCCACGAGTCGAGCCTCGCCCCGGAATTGCCGTCTGCTGGTCTCGATTGGGCCACCACGAAACACCGGTCTCTTAGTCTGAGGGAATGGATATGAGCGAAGCAAATGCACACCACGGTTGGCGGACTGGTCGCAGAGCCATTCCCGTCCTCGCCTTGCTGGCGCTCGGTCTAGTTCCCGCCACGCTCAGGCAGGAGACGGAACGGCCTATGCCCGATCCACGATTGAAGGCCGAGCCGGTCGCGGTCGAAGCTGCCGTTCCCAAGCCCGACGCGAGGGTCGAATTGCCCAAGGAAGCCAGTGGCGACTGGTGGACGAACGTCCAGAAGAACCTGAAAGAGAGCGAGTACCACGCGACCTGGAGCGCCAAAACCGCGTTGCCCGATGTCGCCGCGGCGTATCAAGCCCCCAATCGGGCCCAGAATCTTCGCACCTACTTCACGCCCCAGGGTGCGCGCCTGGTTTCGAGAAGCGAGGCTCAGCCCACGTGGTCGGTGAACTTGGGCGTCCGCTCCATCGGCCGAGGCGACGCGTTGATGGCCGTGGGTGAAGCGAGGATCGTGACGAACGCG
Organism: uncultured Acidobacteriota bacterium; assembly: GCA_964494295.1. Taxonomy (GTDB): domain Bacteria; phylum Acidobacteriota; class Vicinamibacteria; order Fen-336; family JAGNNV01; genus JAGNNV01. Next base: position 2,282 of record CAZBTT010000063.1, on the reverse strand, counting down.
AATCGGGTCGAGTACGTGCGGCAAGGATTCACGGAGTGGTACGTGAACGACGAACGCGGCCTTGAACAGGGCTTCGCCATTGAGGCGCCTCCCTCTGGTGAGGGCGATCTGGTGTTGCGCCTCGGCGCGAGCGAGACGGCCCCGAAGCTTGCGGAGGAGGGCGTGGTGGAGTTTTTCAGCGCCACGGGCGCGCGTGTGCTGCGCTACGCGGACTTGAAGGCGTTTGCGCAGGACGGTCGCACATTGAAAGCCGCGATGACGGTGAAGGGGGCCGCGGTCGAGTTGCGTGTGGCGGCGAGGGAAACGGACTACCCCGTGACCATCGATCCCCTGGCGACCAGCCCGAACTGGACGGCGGAGAGCGACCAAGCGAGCGCGCAGTTCGGCGCTTCGGTGTCGTCCGCGGGGGACGTGAACGGAGACGGCTACGCGGACGTGATCGTCGGAGCGT
>CAZBTT010000063.1:0-1731 GCA_964494295.1 uncultured Acidobacteriota bacterium | reverse complement strand
TCGTCCGCGGGGGACGTGAACGGAGACGGCTACGCGGACGTGATCGTCGGAGCGTACCAATTCGACAACGGCCAGGCGGATGAAGGCCGGGCGTTCGTGTACCACGGGGGTGCCTCGGGTTTGTCGACGAGTGCGGCCTGGACGGCGGAGAGCAACCAAGGGAGCGCGCTTTTCGGCATTTCGGTGTCGTCGGCGGGGGACGTGAACGGAGACGGCTACGCCGACGTGATCGTTGGAGCGAACAGGTTCGACAACGGCCAGGCGGAGGAAGGCCGGGCGTTCGTGTACCACGGGAGCTCATCGGGCCTGTCTGCAAGTGCGGCCTGGACGGCGGAGAGCGATCAAGCGAGCGCGTACTTCGGCGTTTCCGTGTCGTCGGCGGGAGACGTGAACGGAGACAGCTACGCGGACGTGATCGTCGGCGCGGACGGTTTCGACAACGGCCAGACGGATGAAGGTCGCGCGTTCGTGCACTACGGGAACTCCGCTGGCCGGTTGGTGAAATCCCAGCAGAAGCAAGGCGGCGCTTTCTCCGGCGTGGTGCAGGGTTGGGGGCTGTCACAAAGCAACATCAGCTTCCGCGCGGTCGTGAACGCCACCGATCCCATGGGGCGCGGACGTGTGAAGCTGCGCGCGGAGGCCTGCCCGCCCGGCGCTCCCTTCGGCGGCGGCGCGTGTGTCACGTCGACTCAGGCCGCCTGGACCGATGTGACGGCGAGTGCTTCCGGCACTTCTCTGACCCATGAGATCACGGGACTCTCCCCAGGCGTTGTCTACCATTGGCGGGCCCGCGTCCTGTACGCCCCATTCCGCGTGTCAGAGTCCGGAATCACGGCTCCGCCCTCTCCGGCCAGAGGCCCATGGCGGCGTCTGGAGGCGCAAGCAGGCGTCGCCGATATCCGAGTCGCGAGTTCTGAGATCGCGGTCAGCGGGAACAGCACGAACATCGCGGATGGCGACGCGACACCGGAACTGACGGACCACACCGACTTCGGCAGCGTCCCGGCGGCCAGCGGCGCGATCGTTCGGACGTTCATTGTCTCGAACAGCGGTGGCGTGGCTCTTTCGCTCGGCGCTTTGACCATTGGAGGTGCCCACGCTACCGACTTCACCGTCACCGCCTTACCCGTGACACCCCTGCCCGCGGGCGGCGGCAGCACGACGTTCCAGGTGATGTTCGACCCAAGCGCTCCCGGCCTGCGCAGCGCCACCGTGAGCTTCAGCAACAACGACGCCGACGAAAACCCCTTCAACTTCTCGATCCAGGGCATGGGCACCGGTCCAGGAAGCGTGGAAACAGCCTTCAACCCCACCGCGAACGGAGAGGTGTGGACAACGGCGATTCAGCCCGACGGGAAGATCGTGCTCGGCGGCACTCTGACCGCCGTATCAGGCGTTACGCGCAACCGCGTCGCGCGCCTGAACGCCGACGGCACGCTGGACGGTGCTGTGGGCACGGGTTTCGATCCGAGCGCCAACGGAGCGCTCCGCAGCATCGCGGTGCAGCCGGACGGCCGGATCGTGATTGCCGGGCAGTTCACAACGGTGGGCAGCGGGACACGTAACCGGATTGCCCGTCTGAATGCGGACGGAACGCTCGACGCTGGCTTCAATCCCGACGCCAGCGGCACGGTCAATGTGGCCGCCATACAGGCGGACGGAAAGATCCTCATCGGGGGGCAGTTCACAACAGTGGGCGGCGTGCCACGGAACAAAGTCGCGCGGCTGAAT
>CAZBTT010000062.1:11926-14294 GCA_964494295.1 uncultured Acidobacteriota bacterium | reverse complement strand
CGCAAGCCGTCTAGCCCTGCCCGACGGCTCCGGCTTCCCCGAACCGCCGCTTTCGGGGACGACAGCGTCCGGCCCAAGGTTCGAGTCCCTCATTGCCCGGGAGAATAACCCCATGCCCACGACGTCCACGCCCCGGCTGCTCGCCGCCGGTTTCGCCCTGCTGTGCACCGCGGCCCTCGCCTCAGCCGCCGTGCCCATTGGAATCGCGGCCGAGTCCCAGGACTCCGGCGACAAGAAAGAAACCAAGGAGGCCCCGCGCAAGGTCGTCTCGAGAGTAAATCCCGTGTACCCCCCGGCCATGAAGGAGCAGAAAGAGGAGGGTGTGGTCGTCGTCACCGTCACCATCGGTCCCGACGGAACGGTGAAGAGCTTGAGGCCCCAGCCGACATCGCACAGGGTGCATCCCGACCTCGTGAAAGCAGCGATCGAGGCCCTTCAACAGTGGCGCTGGGAGTCGGGTAAGGGGTCGATCGAGTTGACCCACGCCATCAACTTCCGCCTCGGAAGCGACGAGAAGAAGTAGTCGAGTCTAAAGATCTCCGCCGACGCGGATCAGGGACTTGCCGAACAGCTCGCGGTTCTCGAACTTCACGTGAAGGGCGGGCACTTCGGCAAGATCGTAGACGCCGGTGATGCCGGTTTTCCAGCGGCCGGTGCGAAGCGCTTCGTGGATCGCGGGTTTCTCGGCGCCCTTCGTGGCCGCCATGGCCACATAGACCACGAAGCCGCGCACCGCGATGGTCTTCGCGTAGAGCTGCCTCGAGATATCCACGGGCGGCGGAAAACCTCCGAGCGCACCGATGTAGACGACCTGGCCAAGCGCCGCCACCGCGTCGTAGTTTTTCGGGGCCTCAGGTCCCGCGACGCCGTCGACGACGAGGTCGACGCCGCGGCCGTTGGTGAGGCGCTTCACCTCGGCCACCCAATCCGAGCTGCGGTAGTCGATCACGTGGTGTGAACCGAAGCCTTTCACGAAATCGACTTTCGAGGTCGAGCAGGTCGTGAAGACCGTGGCCCCCGCTTCACGCGCGATCTGCGAGGCCATGATCGACACAGATCCAGCGCCCGAATGGAACAGGGCGCTCATCCCGGTCTGCAGCTTCCCGACGGTATGGACAAGATGCCAGGCGGAGTAGGTCCCGGTCTGGAACACGGTTCCGGTTTGCCAGTCGAAACCCTCCGGGATCATCGACAGACGCGCGGCGGTGGCAAGAGCGAATTCGGCGTTGCCGCCCCACTCACCCACCGAGGCCACGCGCTTGCCCACGAGTGCAGCGTCGACGCCTTCACCCACCTTGTCGACCAGGCCGCTGTACTCGTACCCGGGCGTGAAGGGAAACGTGGGCGCGTTCCACTCGACTCTCTTCGCGCGCGCGTGGGTGTCGAGAGGATTGAGATCGGAGTAGGCGACGCGGATACGCGCCTGACCGGGGCCTGGCTGCGGCGTGGGGATGTCCTTGAGGGCAAGGACCTCGGGTCCTCCGGGAACGTCGGCGACGATGGCGCGCATCTTCTTGATCTCCGTGGTTAAGGCTTGGATGAGGGAGCTTACAGGCCTGCGTTCTGTGCGTAGCGCCCGTCAGTGCGGCCGTGCGAACTCGTCCCGCGGATCGAGGTCGCGGTTGACCTCGGCTCCGGGGACGGGTCGGCGCGCGACGCGAGCGTTGCGCATGAAGGGCGCGATCTCGGCGATGCGGGCCACGCCGAGGTAGTCGACGCTCCGTTGAGCGCGCAGCCGGCTCTCCCACAACTCGAGTTCTATCGGAACGGGCTCGTTGCTCAGCAGCAGCAGCGGGCCGAAGTCGATCGCGTGGGGAAAGGCGGCGAGGGCGCTCGCGCGGATCCGATCCGTCGGCACCCAGGCGCTCATGATCCCGCCCGGCCGAAGACGCTTCCCGACCATTTCGTAGAACTCGGTGGAGTAGAGATTCCCGCTCATCGAGCCGTCGGGATGGATCGCGTCCGCCTGAATGATGTCGTAGAGCCGGCCATCGCTTTCGAGCCGGCGTCGTCCGTCATCGCGGATGATCACCATCCGCGGGTCGGCCAGGAACGACTTGAGTCGGGTCATGCGGGGCATGTCCTCGACCCGGCGGAGGAGTCGTGGTTGCGCGCGCGCGATCTCGAAGACCGTGACCGTCGATATCTCCTCCCGAACACCGGCGGCCCAAGCGGTGTCGCCGGAGCCTAGACCCACGATCGCGATCTCACGGGGCGCTGGATGAACCAGCGCGGGCAGGGCTCCGAAGATGGTGTGGATATCGCCGAAGGGAATCCAGCTGTTGCTGCGGCCGTGAATCCAGAGGTGATACCCGGTCGGCCGGCGCGGTGTGAGCGCGTTGACGCCTGCCGCATCCTCCTCGATGAA
>CAZBTT010000062.1:0-11826 GCA_964494295.1 uncultured Acidobacteriota bacterium | reverse complement strand
CGGTCGGCCGGCGCGGTGTGAGCGCGTTGACGCCTGCCGCATCCTCCTCGATGAACGTGTTCGCGGGATCGGTGTTTCCGTGAAGGCGGATCCACAGCTGGTCGTTCGAGGGAAAGACCGCTGCGAGGGCGACGACGGCCGCAAGGGCGAGATGGAGCCGCGAGGCGGCGAGGCGGCGTGAAGCCAGCAAGGCGATGACCGCGGAAAGAACGGCGAGGAGACGGAACGTGCCCGAAGCGCCGAGGGCGTCGAGGAAGACAAGGCCGGTGAGCAGGCTTCCGGCGACGCAGCCGAAGATGTTCGCAGCCTGCAGCCAGCCCACGCGTTGGCCCGCGGTGTTCGCGTCGTCCTGAACGGCTCTCTGGAGGATCGGGAAACCCAGACCCATGAGGAAAGTCGAGGGACCGAATAGGAGAACCGGCGCGACCACGTAAACGGCCATGAAATCGCCAACGGCCAGAGGATTCATGTGGACGCCGTCGTCGCGCAAGCCATACCGAACGAGCCAGGAGAGACCCGGGAGTGACGCCGGCAGGCGAACGAGAAGGATGTGGGCGAGCAGCGTCCAGCCGACCATTCCGGCCTGACAGAGGAGGAACGCATTGAGCGGACGTGTGATCCGCGCGGCGAATCTGGCGCCCACGAATGTGCCGGAGGCGAGCCCGATCAGGTAGATCGCGAGGAGTGTGCCGAACGTGAACGCGGCGCCCTTCGCGAGGACGTCGAGGACACGGAACCAGACGATTTCAAGGGAGAGGGAGACGAGTCCCGACGTAGCGTAGAGGAGAAGCCAGAGGCGGAACGGCTGCGGAGGCTCGGACGTCTTCGCAGATGGAGCGGTTGGCGCGGGCAGCGCGGTTTCCGGGTGGGTCGACGTTGCGGCTTGCCGCGCCAGGAACAGGGCGCCGAACCCCGCGATCGCGCTCAGCACCGCGCCTATGAGAACCGCGCCATCTATGCCGAAGAACCGGACGAGGACCCAGGGTGTCGCGAGGGCCCCAAGCGCCGCGCCAAGCGCGTTCGCGCCATAGAGCAGACCGATCCTCCGTGCCGCATGTTCGGGGTTCATCACCAGGCCGCGAACGAGGAGCGGGAGCGACATCCCCATGAGCGTCGTGGGCAAAAGCAGCGAGAAGAAATGCGCGAAGACCGCGCTTATCGGCGTGACGTAAAGCCACGGCGAGCCGCGATAGAGGCCGTCATAGAAGAGAGGAACGCTGAGAAGAGCGAAGAGGGCGACGCCGATTTCGACGAGGGCGAAGGCACGAAGCGCGCGGGAGGGCGAGAGCCGCGTCGACAGGCGGCCGCCAAGATCCGATCCGATACCGAGGCCGGCCATGAAGGCCGCGGTGATCGCGGCGATCGAGTAGATGCCCACGCCGGTGGACAGGGCCAGCAGTCGCTGCCACGCGACCTGATAGACGAGGGCCGCGGCCCCCGAGAGCACGAAACACACCGCGGCGATCCGCAGCGGCCACGGACCGGCCGGCGCCACGTTCACCAGATGTCTTCGGGCAGTTCCGACTTGTGGTTCTCGTGACGCGCCATCACGAAGAGGAGATCGGACAGGCGATTCAGGTACGTGCCGATGACCGGATCGAGGGGTGCTTGTCGGCCGAGGCCGACCACCGACCTCTCCGCGCGCCGACAGATCGTCCGCGCCAGATGCAGTTGAGCGCCGGTGGGCCCTCCCCCCGCGAGGATGAACGCCTTGAGTTCAGGCAATTCCGCCTCGCGCACGTCGATCTCCCGCTCGAGCGCTTCGATCCTCGCATCCCCGGTCACGACCTTCTGCTTGCGCTCCGCGATCTTGTCCTTGGGATCAGCGAGACGCGCGGAAAGCGAGAAGAGGTCCTTCTGAATCGTCATCAGCAGAGTGCCCAGCGGCGAACCGCTCGGCAGGCCGCTCTTGATGACGCCGAGCATCGCCTGCAGTTCGTCGATGTCTCCATAGGCCGCGACCCGCGGGTCATCCTTTTGCACCCGCGACCCGTCGATCAGTCCGGTATCGCCCTCGTCGCCGGTTTTTGTATAGATCTTCATTGATGGCAAGGCCGGCAGAGCAGAAGGGAAATGCGCCCTGAGGGATTCGAACCCCCTACCCCTTGGTTCGAAGCCAAGTGCTCTATCCAGATGAGCTAAGGGCGCACGTGACGAGGTGTCGTGAAAGGTGAGTAGGGCGGAGTCTACCCGGCCTCTGCTATTGTCCATCCGTGCCCGTCGAGGTTGAGGGCGCCGCGGGCGGGTCGGTCGCTTTACAGGATCCCGAATTGTTACGACGCCTGGTGGACCATGTCCCCGCGATGCTCGCCTATTGGGACGCCGATCAGCGCTGCCGGATCGCCAATCGGGCGTACGAAACGTGGTTCGGAGTAACCCCTGAATCGCTGGTCGGCAGGACCATGCGTGAACTCCTTGGACCCATTTACCCCCTGAACCTCCCGTATATTGAGGCGGCGCTGCGTGGGGAGCGGCAGCTATTCGAACGCGAGATCGCCGACCCGCATGGAGGCCCTCCCCGGCAGAGCCAGGCTCACTATATTCCCCACGTCGTCGATGGAGTGGTGAGGGGCTTCTTCGTGATGGTGGTGGATCTGACCGCGCAAAAGAAGCTCGAGTGGCAGCTTCTGCAGGCCAAGGAAGAGGCGGAGAGGGCTGCCCTGCACGACTCCCTTACCGGTCTCCCAAACCGCCTTCTCCTCGACGACCGCCTGCGGATCGCGCTCGCCCGGGCCCGCCGGTACAAGCGGCGGTGCGCCGTTTTGTTCCTCGACCTGGACGATTTCAAGCGGGTGAACGACGTCCTCGGCCATGCGGAAGGCGACGCCGTGCTGCGCAGGGTGGCCCGCACGCTGGTCGGAATATCGCGAGCGGAGGACACGGTCGCGCGGCTGGGCGGCGACGAGTTCATCGTGCTGCTTTCGAATCTCGACACCCGCGAGCAGGCAGGGATTTTCGCGCAGAAAGCGCTGAGCGCGATTGGTTCCGCGTCCATGGTTGCCGCCATACCGGAGTGGACGACGGCGATGAGCGTGGGCGTGGCCGTCTATCCCGAGGACGGCATGGACATCCGAGAGCTGCTGGCCCACTCGGACGCCGCCTTGTATGCCGCCAAGGCGGGGGGGAAGGCTCGGTACGTCTTCTACCGATCCGCCCCGATCCCCGAGAAACGCTAGAGGCCCGTGCCCGACGCGCGGGCGGCTCCCTACGGTATCGTTCCCGCACCTCTCGTCGGGCGGCGAAGGCGTTCCGCCACAACAAAAACCGTTCCCATCCATCCGGAGGCCCCTTTGCGACTTTCTCCTCTCACCAGGGCTTTGATCCTGGGCGCGTTCAGCGCATCGCTTCTCGCCACCACGCAGGCCGCGACCGCTCAGGCGAAAGCCACGGCCAAACCAGCCCTCACGCAGGCCACCGATCTCGAATTCGCGAAGCTCGTCAAGGAGTGGACCACGCGGCCCGAGTTCAGCTCTCCCCTCGTCGATCACCTTCCGCTCAAGAAGGGCATCCCCACACCCAAGGACTTTCTCGGCCGGCACGTTGGAACTCCGGATCGGCTGACCACCACAACGGAGGCCTACGGCTACTACCGGGCGCTCGAAAAGGCCTCGCCGCGCGTGAAGATCCTCGTCATCGGCAAGACCGACGAGGGCCGCGACCAGCTCATCGTGAACATCGCGAGCGAGCAGACGATCAAGGACCTCGAGCTGCACCGCGGCTATCACGGCCAGATCGCCGATCCGCGCAAGTACACCGAGGCGCAGATCAAGGACGTGATCGCGAAAACGAAGCCCATCTACTACGTCTCCGGCGGGCAGCACTCACCCGAGACCGGACCGCCCGAGATGCTGATGGAGCTTGCCTACCGCCTGGTGGCCGACGACTCCGAGCTCTATCAAGGCATCCGTAACAACGTCATCGTGGCCATCAACCCCGTGGTCGAGCCCGACGGCCGCGACCGGATCGTCGACTGGTATCACCGCCATAAGGTCGGCGAGACCGACGAGAACAATCAGTCAGCGAGCGTCCCTTACTGGGGCAAATACGTCTTCCACGACAACAACCGCGACATCAACTACTCGCAGGTCTCGATGCGGAATGTGCTCGACTGGTACTTGAAGTGGCACCCGCCGATCATGCATGACCTGCACGAGTCGGTGCCGTTCCTCTACACGTTCTCCGGTCAGGCCCCGCAGAACCCGACGCTCGACCCGATCCTCTACGCCGAACTCCCCTGGTTCTCGAACTACGAGAAGGCCCAGCTCGCGAAGTACGGCATGCCTGGCGTCTGGGACTTCGCGTTCGTCGACATGTGGTCACCCGGATATCTCGCCTTCATGTCGAGTAATCACAACGGCATCATCCGCATGTACGAGACCTTCGGCAACGGCGGCGCCACCACGATGAAGAGGACGGTTTCGCGTCCGGGTGCCGGCGGCGGGGCGGATCAGACGTCGCGGGAGTGGTATCGCCCATGGCCTCCTTACAAGGAAGTCGTGTGGTCGATGCGGAACAACACGAACTACATGCAGACGGGCGTGCTCTCGGCCCTCGAGCTCACTTCGAAGTTCCCGAAGGTGATCCTCGAGAACTTCTACAAGAAGAGTTTCAATTCGATCGAGTCGGGCAAGAAGGAAGCGCCCCATGGTTTCGTGATCCCCGGCGGCCAGAAGGACCCGACGCGGGTGGCCATGCTCGTGAACCTGCTTCGCATCCAGGGCATCGAGGTTGGCAAGGCCACCGGCGAGATCAGCGTGAAGGACGGCAAGTTCCCCGCGGGTTCGTACGTGATCAAGCGTGATCAGCCCTACGGCCGTCTCGCGAAGATCCTGCTCGAGAAGCAGGCCTTCCCCGAGGGCAACCTTCGCACCTACGACGACACCGGCTGGACCATGGGTCTCATGAATCAGACCGACGTGAAGGCCATCGCCGATGTGGCGATCCTTCAGGCCGCGGTCGAACCGGTCGATGTCTTGAAGCCCGTGGGCTCGCAGGCGGGCGCCGGCCGCTTCGTCGCGGTTCTGAATCACGGCTCGAACAACATGGCGACGCTGCGCTTCCGCCTCAAGGCCCTGAGGACTCTCACGAACCAGAAGTCTGTGAGCCATGCCGGAACGGAGATCCCCGCGGGCTCGTTCTGGTTCGACACCCAGGGCCAGGACGCCTCCGCGGTCAAGGCCGCAGTCGAATCCCTCGGTCTCACCGCGGTGAGTTCGGACTCCGTCCCCTCGGGTCCGACGCATGAGGTCGATCTCCCACGCCTCGCGATCTTCACGACCTGGGGCAACACCCAGGAAGTGGGCTGGGTGCGCCATGCCTTCGACTATCACCAGGTCCCCTTCACGCTCATCTACAAGGAGCAGGTCAAGGCGGGAAATCTGCGGAGCCAGTTCGACGTCATCCTGATCCCGAACCAGGGCCGCAGCGCCAAGGGTCTCGTATTCGACGTGCCAAGCCGCGGCAAGCCGCTGCCCTACAAGAAGGATCCGAAGTTTCCGAGCCTCGGAGGCTACGGCGAATCGGACGACATCACCGGCGGCATGGGACTTCAAGGCGCCGGGGAACTCGAGAAGTTCGTGACCGAAGGCGGTTCGCTCATCACCCTCGCCGCCGCGAGCTACTTCCCTCCCGAGTTCGGTCTTGCCCGGCAGGTCGACGCGCGAACGCCTTCCGCGGCGTTTTACGCGCCCGGTCCAATCATCGAGGCGGAGATTCAGGCCCCCGAGAGCCCGATCTTCTACGGCTACACCGGCAAGACGATCCCCGTGCGCTACGGCAATGGTCCGCTGCTCACCGTTCCCGAACTCGAGAAGGATCGAGTTCTGATGAAGTACCCGGGCGGCGACCGGTCCATCCTCTCCGGCCTCATGCGCGGAGCGAATGAGATCCGCGATCGTCCTGCGATCGTCGACCTGCCCATCGGCAAAGGGCAGATCGTGCTCTTCGCCGGCAACCCCTGTTACCGGTGGCAGAACCACGGCGAGTTCGGAATGCTGTTCAACACGATCATGCACTGGAACGATCTGCTGAACTTCAAAGCACCGCCCGCCCCCCCCGCACCGGCGACGCCGTAGTTCTCGCCGGACCGTACAATGCCGGAGTGAAGAATTTCGCTCCGTATCTCGACCTCGCGATCCAGGCGGCGCGCGCCGCCGGCGATCTGTTGCGGGCGGATTTCCATCGTCCGCTCGGACCGCGAGGAGAACACGACAAAGCGCCCGCCGATACGGAGGCGGAACAGGTCATCCGCGGAATCCTGCTCGCGGGTGAGGGGGACTGGGGTTTCCTGGGGGAGGAGACCGGGCGCGTGCCTGGCGCGCCCGGAGCCCCGGTGTGGGTCATCGACCCCAACGACGGAACCCGCGACTACATCCGTGGACGGCGCGGAAGTTCGGTCTCGATTGCCCTCGTCTTTGAGAGACTCCCCGTCCTCGGTGTGGTTCATCCGTTCGGTTATCCCGACGACAAGGGCGCGATCTACTCCGCGGTTCAAGGCCGAGAGGGCGTCTGGAAGAACGGCGCGCCAGTAGCCGCGAAGCTTCCCGAGAGACTGAGCGAGACAGATGTCGTTCTCGTCTCCGGCGGCGGCGACCGCGCGGCTCGCGCGAACCTTCAATGCACGAAGCCCGCGCGGGTGATGTCGATCCCGAGCATCGCGCATCGACTCGCGAAGGTGGCCGCTGGAGAAGCCGCCGCGACCACGTCGCTTTATTCTCCGAAGTCGTGGGATTTCGCGGCCGGGCACTGCCTGATCCTCGCCGGCGGCGGCGCCGTCGTCGACCAGAACGGCGCCGATCCGGTCTACGACGATGAGGCCAACGGAACCACCCCCCGGCTCTTCGCTGGCTCACGCGCGGTGGCGCTGGAGTTGTCCACCAGGGACTGGGACCTCGCCTTCCGCTCGGAGCGGGAGACCACGATGCCCATCGTGCGGCTTACGAAGGGCGGCGGCATCAAAGACCCTGCGCTGCTGTCCCGCGCCCAGGGCGCGCTCCTTGGGCACCTCGTGGGCAGCGCGCTCGGCTCGGCCCACAGAACGCCCGTCAATCATCGGCACGCGGCCGGTCAGGTCGGTTCGTCGGGCGAAGTCGCGATCGCCTGCGCGCGTTCGATCCTCGATCTCGGCTCCGACAACAAGAGCCTTCGCGCCGCGTACGCAGCGTGGGCGAATTCGTCTCCTTCCGAACCCGACCGTGCGCTCGACGCCGCGGCCGCGCACCAGCCCCTTGCCGGCGGTCTTTCCTCGACCGCTCTCTCGCGACTGACCCCGCTCACGGTATGGGGGCACGCCGCCGATCCTTCCCTGCTCATCGCGAAGATCCGGGCCGACACTGAATTGACCCATCCCGCGCCGGTGGCGGCGGATGCGGCGGCGGTGCTGGCGATCACGTTGCAGTCGCTTCTTCAGGGCACGAGCGCCTCCGGCGCGATCGAATCGGCGCACGACTTCGCGCGGCGATCCGGCTACGCGGCCCCGGTCATCGAGGCGGTGGCGGGTTCGCACAATCCCGTGAGTACAGCCCGGGCCGCGGTCGACGCTCCCGATGTAACCACCGCGCTGCACACCATCCTCTTCCACCTCGCGAAGACCGACTCGTTCGAGGACGCCGTCGCTCAGGCGATCGCGCTCAGCCCGGCATCCGACGCGTTGCCGGCTCTTGTGGGCGCCTTTATCGGTGCGCGCCTCGGCCGCGAAGGAATCCCCGAAAGACTCCGCGCGGAGGTTCTGTCGTGTCGACCGATGCAGGGGCTCTCCTTGTCAGCGCGCCCCGCGACTTACTGGGCCACGGACGCGATGGCGATGGCGGAGGCCCTGCTGACGGCGCGCTAATCCCTTCGACATCCGGACGGAACGCCGTCTGGTGGACAGGAGCCCTTCTGCTGCGCAGGCTCCTAGTCAATCAACGCAGCCGCGGGCGGCTACTTCGAAGACTGCCTCCACGGATTCTCCGCGGATGCCGTAGACGCGGTCGTGGAGGTTCGACACCACGCAGGCGTGGTTCGGGAGGACCCGAACACGCTGACCAATCTTGAACGCATCGCCCTCGGCCACGGCAACCACTCCGTGCTCTTCCGAAAGGCTGGAGAGCCGGGACTCAGTCCCGATCACGAGGCCATAGCCGTCGGGTTTGGGCCTTGTCATATCGAGTGCGAGCGTCTTGCTCCCTGAATCGAGCACCGCCCGCTCGCGGCCCGAGACGCTCACCACGGTGGCGAGGATCGACATCGCGCAGTCGTCATAACCGCAGGTCTGCAGGCCCACCTGCGTCCGGTCGAGATACACGTAGTTCCCCGGACGCGCTTCGGTGACGCCCTGGTGAGCAAAACCGAATCGCGACGTGGGCGTCGAACCCACCGACACGGTCTCGATTGCGACGCCGGCCTTGCGAAGCCCGTCCGCCGCCTCGATCACGATCGCGGCTTCCGTGGCGTTGTCCTTCTGGATGTCGAGGGGATCCACGCGGTGATACGACTGGCCCGCGTGGGTAAAGACCCCGTTCAGATTCAGGCCCGCGATCGCCGCGATCCGCGTCCCGATCGCCACCGCCTCCTCGGGATCCACGCCGACGCGGTGGAAGCCGCTGTCCACCTTGAGGCTCACGGAAAGCCTTTCGCCCGCGCGGGCCGCGGCGGCGCCCAGGACCGAGGCTCCTTCAATGCTGTCGATGCCGACCCGCAGTTTCACACGGCGAGAGAGGGCCACGAGGCGTTCCGCTTTCGTCGGGCTCACCACGGGGTAGGCGATGAAGAGGTCGGGGAAACCATGCTTCGCGAAGACCTCCGCCTCCGATGTCTTGGCGAGAGAGAGGCCCACCGCACCCGCCCTCATCTGCATCCAGCCGATCTCGGGAACCTTGTGCGTCTTCGCGTGCGGACGCAGGGCGACGCCGGCTTCGCGCGCTCGCGCCGCCATCTTCGCGATGTTCCGCTCCAGGCGGCCGAGATCGATGAGGACCGACGGGGTTTCGAGATCGTGGATCGAACGCAAGGAGAGACCTCCGAATTGGGCGTGTCGGACGGTCAGCGTCCGTCGGGCGTGGGTGTGGCGTCGGGCGGGATCGGGAAGCGGATGAGTTCTCTGCGGCCGCCTTCGAGCAAGACTTCGACGGTGTCCGCTCCGATCTTGAGCACGCGGGCCTTTCCGATGAAGTCGCCTTCCTTGACGAGCTGATCACTGATCACGGCGATCGCGTGAGAATCGCGTTCGCTGATCGCCTGGAGAACGAGACCGCGAGAGACCACGGCCACGGGCTCGGCGGGAGCAGCGCTGTCGGGGCGGATCGACGCCGGACTGCGTTGCGTGGGTGCGGGCTGCGCGGCTTCAAGAGACCCCTTCGGGCCAACCGCCGCCTCGGCGGTCTCGAGAATGAGCGGAGGGGGCAGACCGGCCCCGCCGAGCGCTCGCAAGGGGTGCCCGCTCGATGCCGAGGCCGCCGGTAGCGCCCCACTCGTTCCCAGGCTCCCCCCACTCGGGCCGAAGAGGAGAACCGCGACACCCCCGACGATGAGGCCCAGCAGAAGCGGGGCCCACGAGCGTTGCTTCCGCCGCAGCGGCCGATAGGAAGAGACCCCGACCCCGACACTGCCGGTCCGCGCGTCGGGCTTCCCCACGCGCCCCAGGGCATCGAGAACCAGGCCCATGGGGTCGCCCCCGGGCGCTTCAGCATGCCGCCCTCCAGCGAATACAGGGCCGCGAGCAGCGCACCTTCGACGGAGACGGCGTCCTTGAGTCCGACCCGGGCGCCCACGCGGGCGAGACCGGCGATCACCGCGGTGTCCGGAGCGCCGCGCGGGATCAGCGAACGACGCTCGAGAACCTTGCGCGCCCAATCGAAGCGGGCGCGTTCGGGTTTGGCCAGCACGCCGTCGCGATCGACGAAGCAGATGATCGCGGTACCGAGGTAGGTCTCCGCAAGACGCCGGTTCTCCATCTCGTATTCGCCGGTGCTGTCGGAGACGCGCGTCGTGGTGGAATCGAGCGGCACCACCGCCGCCTCGCACGGACCGAGCGCGGTGCGGAAAGGCACGATCGCCGGGAGTCTGAGCATGCGCCACTGTTCGAAGGTCAACTTGGCCTGCGCCGAATCGAAGCCCGGCGTGCCGAGGAATCCTTCGACCGCGACGATCGCGGCGGCACGGGAGCGGGCGATGGATCCGCACCGCACCGCGGCAATCGAGACGGTCGCGGAGGGAGACGCCTCAGGTGGGGACGAAAGGGCGGAAGGGGCCGGCGTCGGCGTCGCGATGGGCGAAGGAGGAGGAACCGCCCTCACAGGTGTGGCCGAGGGCGTCGCTCTCGGCGCGGGTGCTTCGGACTTCGTGCCCATGCAGTATCGAAGCGGAAGCATGAGGAGCAGCCCGAGGATGAAGAGGCCGATAGCTTCGGCGAAACGCCCGCGCGGGGCCAGAGCCTTCGACGTGAGGCTCGGCGGCAGGACCTCCGCCGCCGCGGCCTCGACCAGACCCACATCGACGCTCTTGAGACCACGGCCAAAGGCGCCCACGAGGGCCCGGTCGCAGAGCACGTTCACCACTCGCGGAACGCCGCCCGAAAGCTGATGGACGCGCGCGAGCGCGTCGTCCTCGATCTCCCCCCCGTTGCCGCCCGCCACCACAAGGCGGTGTTTCACATACTTGCGGGTCTCCTCGAGGGACAGCGGTTCGAGATGCGACCGCGACGTGATCCGCTGCGAAAGCTGGCGGAGCGACGGCTGGTCGAGCATGTCGCGCAACTCGGGCTGGCCCACGAGGACCAGGGTCAGGAGTTTCTCGCGTTCGGTCTCGAGATTGGAGAGCAGGCGCAACTGCTCGAGCACGTGGGGCTTGAGATTCTGGGCTTCATCGATCAGCACAACGACCTTGAGGTTCAGCGCCTTCGCCTCGATCAGCGCGTTCGCGAGCGTGTCCACCGCGTCCTTGAGCGATCCGCCCGAGAACGGGACCTCGAGGTCCTGCATGATCGCGTGGAACATCTCGCCCGCGGAGAGCGCGGGGTAGAGGACCACTGCGGTGCGAACGTCTGGGCCCACCTGGGAGAGAAAGTGGCGTATGAGCGTGGTCTTGCCGGTGCCCACTTCTCCCGTGAGGAGGAGAAAACCAGCGCGCTCGCGGACGCCGAACTCGAGGTTCGCGTAGGCCTCCTGGTGCTTTGGCGAGAGGAAGAGGTACCGAGAGTCCGGGGTCAGGTTGAAGGGCTTCTCCGTAAACCCGAAGTGTCTCTCGTACATGGCTCTCCGGCCGGAGTCTAACGGTGATAAGAAGTGCATTGTGAGAAAAGCCCAGGCCGTCTGGATGAAGGCGCCGCACGCCCCGCTCGAGATGCGCGAGCACGACTTTCCAACCCTGCCCCCGGGAGGACTCCTGCCCGAAACCGTGGCCAGCGAGGTCTGCGGAACGGATGTCCACCTCCACGAGGGACACCTCGACTCCGTTCCCTGGCCCATCATTCCGGGCCACGTCTCTTGCGGGCGGGTGGTGGAAACCGCGGGTTCCCCGCGGGACCCGTTCGGCGAGGAAATCCATCGCGGCGATCTGGTCACGTTCTACGACGTGTACGGCCAGTGCGGCTCGTGTTATTCGTGCCTCGTCGCGAAACAGGAGACGCGGTGTCCGCATCGGCGGGTCTACGGCATCACCACGAGCGCCCGTGACGGACTGCTCGGCGGATGGGCGACCCACATCGAACTGCGGCCCGGCGTGCGGACGGTGAAACTCAAGGCCGGCGTCACCTCGGATGATTTCATGGGCGGCGGGTGCGGGCTGCCCACGGGCTTCTCGGCGGTCGAACGCGGGGGCGTGGTCTTCGGCGACACGGTCCTCGTCCAG
>CAZBTT010000061.1:0-14731 GCA_964494295.1 uncultured Acidobacteriota bacterium | reverse complement strand
GCGCTCCAACCGTCGGGGAGCTGGTCGAACGACGTCACGTCGGCACCTTCTCGTCACGAGGGAGTCCCGGCTTGACGAAGGCTTCGAGCGATTCGATGGAGAAGATGGCGTCGTAGCGAGCTTCGGGGACGTGCTCGAACCAGTGCTCGACGCGCGTCTCGATGCGAGGATCGGCGCGCCGCGTGATCCAGGCCGCCTGTTCGGGGCTCAAAGTGAGACCGACGGCGTGCCGCACGCCGTGACGGTCCACCATGTGCGAGAGCAGGTTCCCCCATCCGCATCCAATGTCGAGAATCCTCTCCACTCCCGCCACCTCCGCGGCCTCGGCGTGGAAGTCGAGCTTCCGCTCCTGCGCGCGGCCCAGGTCACCGCCATCGCCATCGTGGTGCAGAGCCGCGGTGTAGCTCATGGTGCGATCGTCGAGCCAGAGGGCATAAAAGTCGTTCCCCGCGTCGTAGTGGCTGCGGATCGCCGCGGGCGAAGCCCCCGGCAGGGTTTCAACGCTCATGCGGCGCCTCGAGGATCTTCGGCTCCCTGAGAGCCGTCGCAAGCCCGACCCTGGAAAGCAGGCGGATCGCCCACCAGCTCGGGTCGAGCTCCCACGTCCGCAGTCCGTGGCGGGCGGATGTCGGGAAGGCATGATGGTTGTTGTGCCAGCCCTCGCCAAGGGAAAAGAGAGCCACCAGCCAGTGGTTCGTGCTGCCATCCCGGGTTTGGTGCGGCCGCGCGCCGAAGCGATGGCAAATGGAGTTCACCGCCCAGGTCGCGTGATGCACCAGAAATATCCGTACGAGCCCTCCCCATAAAGCGCCGAGGACGGCCGCGGTCCACGAATGCTCGAGCAGACCGGCGATCAGGCCGGGCAGGGCAAGTCCGAGCGCCACCCAGACGAAGTAGCTCTGATTCATCGCGATCGCGAGACGGTCGCGGAGAAGGTCGATCGCATACCGACCGAGGTCGGGCGGCGCGCCATTGAGCATCCATCCGACGTGCGCATGCCACAGCCCGCCCTGAGCCGGCGAGTGCGGATCGCCCCCGCGATCCGAGAACTGATGGTGAGCCCGATGTTCGGCGACCCAGAAGATCAGCGGCCCCTGCGCCGCCATCGAGCCAAGCGCGGCAAGGACGGCGCGCACCGGCCCTGGAGATTCAAACGCTCCGTGCGTGAAGTGGCGGTGGTATCCGACGGTCACGCCGAGCACGGTGGCCACATAGAAAAACGCGGCCACGACGAGAACCGCTCGGGGCGGCGGACCCACGGCCACCAGAAGCGCAACCGCCGCGAACATTCCCATGGACGGCACGAGGACGGTGACAAGGGCCACGAGCCGCTGCAGCCGGTCAGCCCGACGGCGCACAGGCTCGATGGCGAAGGGCAGGCCGACCCCGCTCGACGCGGTCATGCTCGCCCTCTTGGCGCCACGGTGACGGTCCTTTCGCTGCGCGCGATGGGGCGCATGCGCGGCGTGAGTCCCTTCCGTCGCCGCAGGACGAGGGCCTCCCACGCGATCCTCGGGTAGGCGATGAGCGCGCTCAGGGGACGGGTGGCAAGGGCCATGGCGGTCGCGGCGTCACCCAGAGGTTGTCCAGCCCCGGAGAGCGACGCCTCGAGCGCGGTTTCGCCGCGCCTTTCCAGGCGAACCGAAACCCCGAGTCGCGGACCGGGCGGCGCAAAAGCAAACTCATAGTCCCCGTCGACTCCGAAGAAGGGCGAAACGAAGAACTCCTTCGACGCGCGCGCGCGTCCATGCGCATCGATCTCCGGCAAGGGGTAGAGATGCGCCTCTCCAAACGTGTTGTGAACTTCGACGAGAGCCCGGCGCGGACGGTTCTCGCGGTCGACACACAGGAATACGCTCAGGGGATTGAAGGCGTATCCGAGGACGCGCGGGATGGTCGTGAGATAGACCCGCTCGTCATTCCCCCTGACATCAATACCCGGCAGCCAGCGGGCCAGGCGCGTCCGCAGGGGACGGTCTTCTCCTCCGAGGTAGTCCGCGGTCAACACACTCGCCATGCGCCAGCGATCGACCGCGAAGAGAAGGCTCGTAAACGCCGAGTCCACGTCCACCTGGACGTACAGCGCTGGCACGCTGAACGCATGGGCGACACGCTCGCGTCGCGCGTGCCGTACGGTGGCGCGGTAGACCCAGCCGGCGCTCATGCGGCGACCCCCAACGCGCGCGCGACTTCCACCGCGGAGCGCGCGCCATCCTCGTGGAAACCGTAGCCGAGATGCGCGCCGCAAAAATGGATGGCGCGTCTTCCCGACACCTCGGCGGCGCGCGCCTGCGCCGAGATTGCGTCCGCGTCGAAAATCGGATGATCGAAGGAGAGATTCGCGATCACGGCTTCGCCCTTGATCGCCGTGCGGCGGTTCAGGGTCACGAACCAGTGGCGCGCCGCGCCCTCGAGCCCCTGAAGACGATTGAGGTGGTAAGTCACGCACACCGGCGAGGTATCCGCGGATCCGCTTTCGCGCTCGAAGTTCCAGGAGGCCCAATGGTCGGTCCTCGAAGGCATCACGGATTCGTCGGTGTGAAGCACGCCGTGGTTGCGCTGGTAGCGGAAGGAGCCCAGAAAGTCGCGTTCCACGTCGTCCGCATCCACCAGCAGCCGCGCCGCTTCGTCCGCGTGGGTCGCGATGACCGCTTCGTCGAATCGTCCGGCCCCCTCGGCCGTCACGACCTCCACGCCCTCCCCGGCACGGCGGACCGCGAGGATGGGACTGCCCAGACGCACCGTCCCGCTGAACGCGCGCAGAAACGCGTCGACGTAGCGCACGCTGCCGCCACGAACGTGACGCCACGACAGGCCGCCTTCGAGGGTCAGGAGTCCGTGGTTGCGGAAGAAGCACAGGTACGACTTCGCGGGAAAGGCGAGAACCTGCTGCGGCGGACAGGACCACAGCGCCGCCCCGAGCGGGATGACGTAGGCCTCGCGCAGCCGCGGCGAGCAGCCGAGGCGATCGAGGTAGGCGCCGAGCGAAAGGCCATCGAAGGCGTCCGCCTCGAGATCGCGATTCGCCGAGCGTACGAAGCGCAGCACCTCGCCGAGGATCGGGACCAGCGCCGACGAACGCAACCCAACATCCGCAAAGCCGGCGAAGTTCACCGCATAGGAGTCCCCGGTCGCGCGATCGCAGTACGAGAACGACATCTCGCTCGTGCCCAACGGCACGGCGCCGTGTTCCGCGAGAAGGCGGACGAAATGCGGGTATCTGAGTTCGTTCAGGACCATGAAGCCGACATCGAGGCCGATCCTTCCGCCGCGGCCATCTTCCACGTCGACGGTCCGAGCGTGGCCGCCCGCCCGCGCGTCGCGCTCGAACAGGGTGACGTCGTGTCGCCGCTGCAGAAGGATGGCTGCGGTCAGTCCGGACACCCCGGCGCCCACCACGGCGATCCGAAGGCGACTCGTTCGTTCACGCGGGGCGTTCAATGTGTCGATCCCCCGCTTGCTTCAGGAAACCAGCTCACGTGGAACCCGAACGGCACACGGCAGGGCAGAAGGATGCGCGCGACCGGCCCCGCATCGGCGCGTTCGGTGTCGATGGCCACCACCTCGCTCCGTCCGGTGCCGGCATCCCACAAGAAGCCGAGAAGGAAACCGCATTCCGGCTGCCTTTCGGGCCCGGCCACAAAAACGAACTCGCCGCCGTAGCGTCCGCGGCCGTGGGGGAGGCAGCGCTCGCGCCCATCGGCAAGATCAACCTCGACGAGCGCGCCCATCGGGAGGTTCGCGGTCAGCCACGCGCGCCGGCCCGGACGCATCAGAAGGGACTCGTCCTGCCGCGGATACTCCGCGGGGGTCTCCGACAGCGTGCGCATGGAAACGTCGCCCGTCCGCAGGTCCATCGTCCACTCGCAGAGCCGCCCGGCGTTTGCGTGGGGCGAGGCCGGGGATGCGGCTGTGTCGAAAGAGAGCGCCTCCGGGACGGACGGATAGCGCACGGCGAGCACGGAGAGAAGGCGGCCGTCCCGCGACTCCCACGCGTTCAGGGCATGGATGACCACGCATGGCTCAATGGCGAACTCGCGCACCGCGCCGCCTTCCCTCGGTACGACCAGAAGGCGGGACGGAATCGAACGATCGAAGCACCAGCCGGAGAGCCCGGCGCGCGCACGCGAAGCATCGAAGGACACTCCGGTGTCGAAGAACACGGCGTGGCGCTTCGACACCGCGAAGTCATGCATGAGACGGGGAGTCTTGAGGTCGACCGCGGCTTCGAAACGGCGTCTCCCGTGCCGATCCACGGCGCCGAGGACCAGGCGGGGCTCCGGGCCCAGGTGACAGCGGAAATAGAAGAGCTCGCCCGTCTCGGGATCACGCTTCGGGTGGCCCCCGAACGGAGCGTTGTCTTCGCCCAGGATCTGGTCCCGGCCCAGAGTCTCGAGCGTCTGCGGGTCCACCTGGATCGGGGCGTGGAATCCGCCGAGGGCGAAGGCGGCCCGGCCAAGCGGGACAAGCACGGCGTTGGAGGCATCGCGATAGGGGAAGCGGCCGGACTCGAGAATCTTGACCGGCGGCGGTTCCAGGATCGACGGCACAAGCGAGCGGCGGGCCGCACGCTCACGAAGATAGTCCGGTGTCTCGACATACCGGTTGCGATAGGCGGCCCCGTCCCCGTCGATCCGCACTGCGTGCAGCATGCCGGAGCCCTCGAACGGGTGGTAGTGCGCGCCCGGCGCGAAGGCGGGATTCGGGCCGGCCTGCACGATCGTGCCGCGGAGTGTCTCCGGCCACGCGCCTTCGATCACCAGACCGGCGTGATCGATTTCTTCACGCACGGGACGGAAATTTCCGCTCAGGAAGAGGTGTTGGAATCCTCTCCGGAAGATTCCAGAGTCTCTCGAAACCGTGGGGGCGACATCGGCGTGCACAGTAACGGAGCGTGGCACATGCCCGACCTGATCGCATCTGCCGATCGGCAGACATTATGCTCTGGGCGACCATGTGGCGCGGTGGTGCGGGTTCGCCTCTTCTCTGTCTCGCGGTACTGATCGGCCTACCCCCCGGGGCGGGGTCCGCGGAGCCGGAAGACCGGGCTTTGCAGCATTACGTTCACGAAGCCTGGACCACTCGCGAGGGCCTTCCGCAGAGCACCATCCTCAGCTCAGCACAGACCCCCGACGGCCATCTGTGGTTCGGCACGCATGACGGCCTGGCGCGCTTCGACGGCGTCCGCTTTCGCGTCTTCAACCGGCCCACGGAACCTCTGATTCGACGTTCCAGCATCTGGTCCGTTCTCGCTCGTCGACGGGGAGACCTCATCTTCGGAGACACCGGAGTGGTGGGTCGAACGGTCGGCGCGTCCAAGCTCGCCGTTCTCTTCGAGGAGTTCTCCCAGAATCCAATGGAAGTCTCCGCTCTCCTTGAGGAGGCCGATGGATCCATCCTCGCGGGCACCAGGAACGTCGGCCTGCTGCGTTGGGACGGAAGGATTGCCCAACCTCTCGCCCCGGAACGCCTGGGCGGCAGTCGGGTGTACGCGCTTGCGCGCGCCACGGATGGGGTCACATGGGTCGGAACCGGTGATCGCGGACTGGTCGCCCTGAGGAATGGAACGCCCATCGCATGCCGTCCTTGCGATGCCTTGCCTCAAGGATCAATCCGCGCGCTGGAGACGGCTCGAGACGGCGGGATCTGGGTGGGCGGGCCCTTTGGACTCGCCCGTGTCGAGGCGGATGGCTCGGTCAGGCGCGTTGCCATCGGCGAGGAGACCGTGACCGCAATCCACGAGACGGATACTTCGCTGTGGATCGGAACCCTTCGTGGCCTCTTCCGAGTGCGTGGGAGCAGAGTGGAGCGGGACCCGTTCCTCGTCGGCGTGCGCGTGCTCAACATTCTCGTCGACCGTGAAGGGAGCGTCTGGATTGGCGCGGAGGACAAGGGACTGCATCGCCTGCGCGCAGCTCCCATCTGGGCTCTGGGTCGATCCGACGGCCTTCCCGACACCAGGATCTTGGGGACCCGGGAGGTCGGCGATTCGCTCTGGATCACGACAACCAACGGAATGGTTCGCACTGTAGACGGAGAAACAATCGAGCCGATACCGGCGTCTCTGGGTGACCACGAGTCGGTGACGAGCGGCGGGTTCGCCGAAGGAGAGGCCTGGGCGGCGACCACGCTGGGACGGCTTCTCGTCCAACGCCGCGGGCGATTTGTCGACTCGGGCTTCAGGGGACCCAAGGGCCCAACGCCCTTCCTGCGCGGCTCGGCGCCCGCTCTTTGGGTCTCGTGGCCCGATGGCTCGGTCGGTCGAATCGTTCGGGGCGCGATCGACAAGCGGATCCAGCTCCCCCGCGAGTACACGGTCTATGCCATCCGCGAATGGCCTGACGGCCGGGTCGTGCTCGGGACCCTCGGCGGACTCTTCGAATGGCGCGACGGCAACCTGCGCGATCTGATTCCACGAGTCAAAGGTCGCCTCAACATCGTGACCGACCTGATTGGCGAGCCGGACGGCGTGGTGTGGGCTACGACGACCAGTGGGGGACTCTATCGAGTGAAGAATGGCGAGGCTCGTCAGGTGGCCGAGGCTCAGGGTCTGAGGGAGAGCCTGAACGGCCTGGTCGACGACGGCCGCGGTTCCTTCTGGCTGTGCAGCGGGCCGGGAATCTTCCGAGTATCGAAGGCGCAGGCCCGGGATCTGGCCGACGGACGCATCGCGCGGGTCACGCCGGTTGCGTTTACGGCCGACGACGGTATGCCCGACGAATGCATCGGTGGCCGAGCCACGCGCTTTCGCGATCGGTTGTACTTCCCCACGGCAGCGGGGGTCGCCGTGATCGACCCAACGCGCAGCGAATTGCCGCGTGTTCCCTCGATGCTCCGCATCGTCGAAGCTCGCGCGGATGGATCGACCCTGCGTCCGGGCGACACGATTCCCCCTGGGGTGCAGTCGCTCGAAGTCGAGTACTCGGCGATGTCCTTCCGCGTGCCTTCGAGGGTGCGTTTCTTCTACCAGCTCCTCGGTTACGACCGAGCTCCCGTGGATGCGCAGAACCGGCGCACCGCTTACTACTCGCACCTCCCACACGGCAACTACCGCTTCGTGGTTTCGGCGGTCAACGAAGACGGGTCCCGCAGCGCGACAGACATCGGCTTCGACTTCACGGTTTCGCCGCGATTCCACGAACGGACCCCGGTGCGCCTGGCCCTCGGCGCTCTGGCCGTTGGCGCTCTCTTCGCGGCGTCACAGTGGCGGACGCGAGCGCTGCGCAGGCGGCAGAGAAACCTCGAGCAAATCGTTTCGGAGCGCACGAAGGCCCTCGCGATAGAAAAAGAACGGGCGGAGGCGGCGAATGCCGCGAAGAGTCGCTTCGTCTCGAGCGTGAGCCACGAACTGCGCACCCCTCTCAATGCCATCCTCGGTTTCACCGGTCTTCTTCGCGGTCCCTCCGGCCGGCAGAACCACGATGAGTACATCGACATCGTCGTGAGCGCAGGCTCGCACCTTCTGACCCTCGTGAATTCGGTCCTGTCCCTGACCGAGATCGAGGCCGGCGGGCAGCAGGCGGCCGCGGCCCCTTTCGCCCCGCGTCCGCTGATCCGCGAGGTCGTGCGCATGCTCAAGCCGAAGGCGGAAGCGAAGGGGTTGAGTCTGATCGAGAACGTCGAGGATCTGCCGGAGTATCTCTACGGCGACGCCCCCAAGGTGCGGCAGATCCTCATCAATCTGGTGGGGAATGCGATCAAGTTCACGTCCGCTGGTCACGTCGCTCTGCACGTCTCGCGCGATGGAAGCGCCACCACGTTCGCGGTGGAAGACTCGGGTCCGGGTATCGCGCCCGCCGAGCAGGAAGCGTTGTTTCGCGATTTCTCGCAGACGGAGACCGGATTACGGTCCGGCGAGGGCACCGGCCTTGGTCTGGCCATTTCCAAGCGCCTGGCCATGGCCATGAAGGGTGACCTGGTCCTGGAGTCCTCGGATGAAAACGGAACGACCTTCGTTTTGACCCTCGACCTTCCAACCGCCGAGGCTCCGGGCGCGAAATCCGTCCAGCGGGTCGTCGGGCTGGCCGAACCAGCCATCGTGCAGCCAGCGCTCGTCGTGGACGACTCGGAGGCGAATCGACGCCTGCTCCGCGAGCTTCATCAGCGGGTCAGCGTGAGGGTGATCGAAGCGGCGAACGGCCCCGAGGCGTTCGAAGCCTTCGAGAAACACTCCCCGTCGATCGTGTGGACGGACGCCCAGATGCCCGGCTACAACGGCGAGGAGCTCGCGCGCAGGATCCGCGCGAGCGAAGCCCGGCGCGGCGCGCGCCGGACGCCCGCGGTCGCAGTCACGGCAAGCGCACTCGGCGACGAGAGGGCAGCGCTCGTTCGCGCGGGCTGCGACGCGGTCGTTCTAAAGCCGTTCGACGAAAACGCCTTCTACGAGATCCTCGCGAAAAGCCTCGGCCTGAAACTTCGATACGCCGAGCCAGCGGGGCAAGGGGCGACCGCAACCCACTCAACCGGTTCGGCGCCGGCGTCGTTCGGGACTGAGGTGAACGAGCTCAAGCAGGCGATCGAGGCGGAAGACTGGGCGAACGCACGCCGCCAGGCGCACAACCTCCGGGGACACGCGGCACTGGCCGGATGGAACGAGATGGCGACCGAACTCGGCGTGGTGGAGGAGCACGCCCAGGCTCGAGCATCCGAGGAGCGGTTGCGAGACGCCCTCGACCGCCTGGTGCGCCTGGCTGCGAGTCACTCGGGGGCGGCACTTCAGTGAACGCGGAAGCCACTCCCGTCACGCTTGCGATCATCGAGGATCATCCGCTCACCACCGCGGGTCTTCGAAGTGTGATCGCCGCCGATTCCCGCTTCACCGTCCTCTGGGACGCCGCAACCGGAGAGCGAGCGCTCACCCTGTGCGCGGAGAGCTCGCCGGATGTCGTCCTGATCGACATGCTCCTCCCCGACATGACCGGGGCTGACGTGATCCGCGAGCTCCTGGGCCGCGGAGTTCGATCGCGTTTCCTGGTTCTCACGAGCGCTGTCGGCAGCGAGAACATCCATCGCGCGCTGGCTGCGGGTGCGGCCGGCTATCTCCTGAAGAGCGCCTCCTCCGAAACGCTCATCCGCGCCCTGGAGAACGTACACACCGGCCACCGGGTGATTCCTCCCGACGTTGCCGAACGACTTTCCGAGCGCGCGCCGGAATCCGACCTGACCCCACGCGAGATGGATGTGCTCAGGTGTCTGGTCAGCGGCGGCGCGAACCACGAGATCGCGCGCACGCTCGGCATCGGCGCCGGTACGGTGCGGACTCACATCAGTCGAATTCTGCTAAAACTCGGCGCCTCGGACCGTGCGGCCGCGGTCTCAGCAGCGCTGCGACGCGGCTTCGTGCGAAGCGACCGCTAAGCGCGGAGCCTGGCCGTGGCCGCCGCGCCGATCGCACCGGCCTGATGGCCGAGTTCCGCGGCCACGAAAGACGCTCGCTCGAAGATCTCGCCGAAAGTCCGGGCGCGGGCCGCACTCATTATCCGCGGAATCAGTAGATCGGCGCTACGCGCGAGCCCCCCGCCGATGACGATTCTTTCAAGGTCGAGGATCTGGAGGGCCATGGCGCAGGCCCGGCCGAGGGCGGAACCGGCGCGGTCGATGAGGTTCAATGCGAAGTAATCGCCAGCCCGGGCGGCCTCGAAAATCGCCGCCGCGTCGAGGGGAGTGGCATTTTCGAGCGAGCTGTGGACGCCGGATCCGATTGCAGCACGGGCGCGACCCACGAGGTAATAAGCGCCACATTCGGTTTCGAGGCAGCCGTGTTTGCCGCACGCGCAGGCATCACCCTGGGGCTCGACCGCCACGTGACCGATCTCCCCTGCGAAGCCGGAAGCTCCCTCGTACGGCTGGCCGTTCAGCACGAGGCCGCCCCCAACGCCGGTGCCGGCGGTGATGAGCAGAACATGCGAGAGACCACGAGCGGCGCCGTACTGAACCTCGGCGAAGGCGGCCGCGGTCGCATCGTTCATAACGTGCGCGGGGATGCCGAGAGCCCCTTCGAAACGCGGTCGGGCGTCGACGTTGCGAAGGGACGGAAGGTGGGGCGAGGCGGTCAGGCGCCCGGTGGACTTGTCAACGAGGCCCGCCACCGCGACACCGGCGGCTTTTGCCTCCGAGGTCGGATCGAGTTCGCGCCTCAGATTCGCGAGCTGGACGCAGAGGGCCTCGATCGACTCATGGTGAACCGCGGTCTCGCCTCGGCCCACGACCTCGAGGTCCCGAAGCGCCACCGCCTTGATAAACGTGCCGCCGATGTCGAAGCCGAGGGTGAGCATGGGAAGGAGTTGAATGCTACCAACGCGTCTCCCCTTCTGCCCTTGACGCTATGGTTCCTCACGCGATGACTCAGAAGACCCCGCAGCCGGCCGCGGCACGACCGTCCCCCGCAGCCCTGGGCCTCTCCTCGTTGCTCGTCCTCATTGGCGTTTTGCACTTTGCGGTCGGCGACCTGACTTGGTGGGGAGAGTGCATCACTGTGTGGCCGACCGCGTTTTCCGCCCTGCTGCGCGTTGGCGAACAAGGAGCGTGGTGGGTACTCTGTGAGGGCCGTGGCATGCCAGCGCATGGAAACACCATTGCCTTGATGAAGAAGCTGCAACCAGTCTCGCCTTCCCGCTTCGACGGTATGGTTCACCTCCAATGAGAACCGTCATCATCTGTATCCTGGCCGTCGCGATCGCCTCTGCGTGCAGTTTGAATGCCAACCGAGTTGGAAGGCCGGGCATCGACTTCGAGCTCCCTCCAGAGTCGCCCCCCTATCCCCAGGTTGAGAAACACGTCGCTCCCGTTCCTAGCAGTTTGGATTCGGGGAAGAGCAATGCCCCACCAAGACTCTTGAAGCAAACTCGGCCGGAGTACCCCCGATGGGCTTTCGATCGGAAGATCATGGGCGTTGTGACGCTTGAGATAGTGATCGACAAAGCAGGCCGGGTGATCGCATGGAAGGTTCTCAGGTCGATCCCGGAACTTGATGCCGCCGCTATCCGATGCGTTCGTCAGTGGGAGTTCAGTCCCGCGTTGGTCGGAGGGGAACCGGTGCTGACCATCGCCAACGCCCCGATTTCCTTCCGCATCTTCTGAGAAGGCCCTCCTGGCCCACAGTCGAGCGGTCGATTGCCGGATCGCGCTCCGGGAAGGTGCCTTGGATGTAGCTACTCCACGACGCGCGGGTACGAGCGATCGCGATGAGCTAATAGTGGTGGGAGGGGGTTGCTTCGTCGCTGTACCAACGGATGGCTCCTCGCAATGACGAGCCCAAAGCCAACCGCAGCGCGAGCTGGATCAGGGCTTCGGGCGCGGGTCTTGCGGTGCCTCCGCCAAGGGCCTGAAGGGGCGGCGGGGGGATAATCATCGGGAATTCATGACAACACTCCACGAACTCAAGCAACAGGGTCTTAAAGGCGGCGAATCGGTCAAAGACGAAATGCGCCGCAATCTGCTCGCGAAGCTGCGCGATCAGGAGCCGCTCTTCCCCGGGATCGTCGGCTACGACGAGAGCGTGATCCCCGAAGTGGTGAACGCCGTCCTCTCGAAGCACCACATGATCCTCCTCGGCCTCCGCGGCCAGGCGAAGACGCGCCTCATCCGCCAGCTCGTGTCTCTCCTCGACGAGCGCATCCCCGTGGTCAAGGGCTGCGAGATCCGCTGCGATCCCTTCTTCCCGCTCTGCCGCTCCTGCCGCGACAAGGCCCTCGCCCTGGGCGACTCGCTCGAAGTCGAGTGGCTGGATCGCGACGAGCGGTACGTGGAGAAGCTCGCCACCCCCGACGTCACCATCGCGGACATGCTCGGCGACCTCGATCCCATCAAGGCCGCGAAGAGCGGCCACATCCTCTCGAGCGAGGGCGCCATCCACTACGGCCTGCTGCCCCGCTCCAACCGCGGCATCTTCGCCATCAACGAGCTTCCCGACCTCGCTCCCCGCATCCAGGTGGGCCTCTTCAACATCCTCCAGGAAGGCGACATCCAGATCAAGGGCTTCCCCGTGCGCCTCCGCCTCGACGTGGCCATGGTCTTCACCGCCAACCCCGAGGACTACACCGCGCGCGGCAAGATCGTGACCCCGCTCAAGGACCGCATCGGAAGCGAGATCCGCACCCACTATCCCGAGACCATCGAACTCTCGGCGCTCATCACCGCGAGCGAGGCCTTCTCGAAACGCAGCGCCCCCGTCTTCGTTCCGGAGTTCGTGCGCCACACCGTCGAGGCCATCGCCTTCGCGGCGCGGCGCGACCGGCGCGTCGACAAGAAAAGCGGCGTCTCCCAGCGTCTCGCCATCAGCGTGCTGGAGAATGCGATCTCCTCGGCCGAGCGTCGAGCCATGGCTTACGGCGAAACCGAGATCGTGCCGCGCATCGCCGACATCTACGTGGCGCTTCCCGCAGTCACCGGAAAGATCGAGCTCGAATACGAGGGGGAAATGGCGGGCGGCGCCGCGGTCGGCCGCGATCTCGTTCGTGAGGGTCTCAAGGAAGTCTTCGCACGGGAGTTCGGCGGGACGAATCTCCGCGCGCTGATCGACTTCTTCGAGCAGGGCGGCGAGATCGGGGTTTCCGACGACCGGAGCGCCGGCGACCTGCTCGCCACGCTGTCGCGCGTGCCCGGACTGCTCGCGCACGCGGGACGGTTGATCCCCGAACGAAGCGACGCGCCGACCCGGGCCGCGGCCGCCGAGTTCATCCTCGAAGGCCTGTTCGCACAGAAGAAGATCGGCCGGTCGGACGAGGGCACGTACATCGCGGTGGAGCGCAAGACCGAGGACGGCGGACCCGATCTCGAGCGCCTGGAGCGGCTCGCCCGCCTGAAGCGTCAGGTCAATTAAGGCTCAATGCCTCGTTTCACCTACCACAAGCATCGGTCGAATCTCTGGGACGACCTTGACCTCTCGGAGCTTGTAAACGCCATGTCCGAGTTCCTGCTCGGCAGTGGTTTCGGTGAGCCCGCGGACGGGGACAACCAGACCTCGCAGCAGGATCTCAAGGACGCAATCACGAACGCCTTGATGACGAGCAATCTCCTCCCGGACGAGGACCTGCAGAAACTCTTCTCGAGCGAGGAAACGCTCAACGAGTTCCTGGACAAGGTTATCGAACGCCTGATGAACGAGGGCTTCATCCAGGCCTCGCAGAACGGCACGGGATCGATGGACGACACCGACGGCCAGGGTGAAACCGGCGGCTCGGGCGCGCCGGTCAAGTTCGAGCTTTCGGAGAAGGGCACGGACTTCCTCGGTTATCGCGCGCTGCGCGAACTCATGGGGGCGTTCGGGCGTTCGTCGTTCGGTTCCCACGACACCCAGGACCTTTCCACCGGAGTCGATGCCAGCGGTCCGTCGAAGGCGTACGAGTTCGGCGACACCATGAACCTCGACGTGAGCGAGACGCTCTTAAACGCCATTCGCAGAACCCAGGCGCTCGATGTCCGCGAAGGCGAAGGTCTCGACGTCGGTTACGAAGACCTCGTGGTCCGCCAGACCGAATATCGCTCGTCGTGCGCCACCGTGGTGATGCTGGACTGCTCACATTCGATGATCCTCTACGGCGAGGACCGTTTCACCCCGGCGAAGAAAGTAGCGCTCGCTCTCTCCCACCTGCTTCGCACCCAGTACCCGGGCGATTCGCTCCGCGTGGTGCTCTTTCACGATTCGGCGGAAGAAATTCCCCTGTCGATGCTCGGCCGCGTGAAGGTGGGTCCGCACTACACCAACACGCGTGAGGGTCTGCGGGTGGCGCAACGGATCCTCGCCCGCGAGCGCAAGGACATGAAGCAGATCGTGATGGTCACCGACGGCAAGCCGACGGCACTCACCCTCGACGACGGCCGCATCTATCGCAATCCCTTCGGTCTCGATCCCAAGGTCATCGGACTCACCTTGAAGGAAGTCATCAACTGCCGGCGTCAGAACATCATGATCAACACCTTCATGCTGGCCCGGGACTACGAACTCGTGGCTTTCGTCGCGAAGGTTTCCGAACTGACGCGCGGCAAGGCCTACTTCACGAGCCCTTACGATCTCGGCGAGGCCGTGCTCATGGATTTCCTGCGCAAGAAGCGCACGGTCGGCCACTGACGCGATTCCTCGGGACACGCGGCTGAGCACTCGACACCTCAAAGACGCCGCGGCCTTCATCGTCGCCTGTCTCATCGGCGCGGGTCTCGCGCAGTATCACCATCGAGCCCACTTCGATCCGCACATCGTCTGGGACGGTTTCAACCTCCCCGGATTCGATGCCCATGTCTACGTCGCCATGGCCGAGGAACCAGGGGTCTTCACCGTGGATCCATGGGGCTACCGGATCCTCCTGCCCGCCATCATCGGCGCGCTGGCCCCGCCGAGACTGGTCGTGCCGGCCTTTGACTGGGCGGCGCAGGCTGCTCTCGCCCTTTCGTGCGGTCTGCTGCTGATGTATCTGAGGAACCTCGGGGCCACGTATCGCGCTTCCCTGATCGCGGTGATCGCGATGATGGCGACGCCCTCGGTTCGCGCGGTTTTCGAGAACCCTTTCCTCGTCGAGCCCTTCGCTCTGGCTCTCCTGCTTCTGGCCCTCATCACCATAGAACGTGGAAAGCCATGGACGATCGCCCTCTCCCTGCTGCTCCTGTCTCTCTCGAAGGAAATCTGGTTGGCTCTGCTTCCGCTGGTGTTCCTGAAACACCTGCCGGGAGGCGTCAAGGAGGCCAGCGCGCCGCCCATGCGGGTGGAGAGGCCGCCCTGCATGCCGGCGAGTCTGGC
>CAZBTT010000060.1:0-15012 GCA_964494295.1 uncultured Acidobacteriota bacterium | reverse complement strand
CCATCAGGGTGTCCATGTCGCGCGACTTGGAGATGTCCCAGTTCTGGCAGAACCGGCAGCCGAGGTTGCACCCCGCGGTGCCGAAGGACAACACCGAGGAGCCGGGGTAGAAGTGGTTGAGCGGCTTCTTTTCGATGGGATCGATGCAGAAGCCGGAACTGCGCCCGTAGGTGGTCAGCACCATCCGGCCCTGATGCATGGCGCGGACGAAGCAGAGGCCGCGCTGGCCCTCGTGCAGCCTGCAGTCGCGCGGGCAGAGGTCGCACTGGATCCGGCCATCGGCGAGGGGCCGCCACCAGCGGGCGTCGACCACGCCCGGGCCCTCGAGGCCTTCCTTCACTCCGACCATTTCTGAACCTCGTAGCGATAGAGCCTCAAGTCCTTCGACCAGAAATCTTCGGCGAGTCCGGCCTTGCGCTTCAGCTCGTACATGAACTTGCGCGGGTCGGGCAGGCGCTCCCACATCTGCGGCAGGAAGGTGCCGCGATGGCGGCCGCTTTCGAGGATCACGCCGTCGATCCCTTGGCGCAACTGGCGGACCGCGTCCTCCTCGTTGGCAAAGCGGATCGGCTCGGCGGGTGTGAGTAACGACACCTCGACGCGAGTGGCGGCGAGTTCGCCTGCGCGGAGCGGCGCGAAACGCGGGTCGCGGAAGGCGGCCGCTCTGGCGTTTTCGCGCACGTCCTGGCCCAGCGGCCGAAAGGCCTCGACCGAGCCGATGCACCCGCGCAATTCGCCCTGCCGCGTCAGGGTAACGAACGTCGCGCCTGGCTGATGCAGGGCGGGGTGCTCGGGCTCCTTCACCTGCGCACCGCCGAGCTCACTGGCGATGGCGTTGCGTGCGCGGGCGAGCAGCGCCTCCCCGAGTTGCTGGTCAGTCACGGTTCATGTCTCCTCGCCCGCCTCGACAAAGGCCAGGGCGGCGTAACCCACCACGCGCGAACGGTCAGATGCGGTGTCGCCGGAATTGCGCAGGTCGAGCAAAGACGGCCGGAGGCTCCGTCTTCGCGCCACTTCGATCATGCCGTTTACAGGCAGCGCGCCGCAGGCCTGCTCGAATTCGTCCAGCGAAGCCAGCCGCAGGATGCAGTCGACGGTGGCCCGGTCCCGGTGCTGCGCTTCGTCGTAGGGCAGGTAGTGGGAAAGGTCGGAACTGATGACGATCAGTGTCTCCGGCCCGCCCCAGCGGAGGTCGATGACCTCGGCCACCTCCTGCGCGGAAGCGTCGCCGACAACAAATGGGACCAGCGTGAAATCGTCGAGCATCTCCTGAAGGAAGGGCAGCTGCACCTCGAGCGAATGCTCGCTGGCATGGGCAGCACGGCTGACGCAGACCTGCGGCAGCGCCTGCGCCCGGCGCATCGCGTCCTGGTCCAGGGGGATGCGACCGAGCGGTGTCGCGAAGGCAAGGGCGTCGGGCAGAGCGAGCCCGCGCACCGCCACGCGGTGGGCCGGACCGAGCATGACGACGCGGCTGATGGCGGCGTGCAGGGGAGCGAGCAGGGCATAGGCGCGGGCCGCGATCGGCCCCGAGTAGATGTGGCCGGCGTGCGGCACGATCAAGGCCTTCGGTCGTATAGAGGCCGCGGGCAAGCCGGCGCGCGACTGGGCCAGCATCGCAGCGATCTCGCCGGCCAATCGCTCGGGGTCGGCTTGGTAGAACGTGCCCGCGACGGCGGGGGGACGGGTATGGGCTTGCTTCGTCACGACACCCTCCTCGATACGATACGCCCAGGCAAAGCGACGGGCATCGCGGGTCCGCGAGATCAGGGAAGGGCCTCCCAGCCCGCGGGGGTCCAGCGGAGGAGCGTCGATGTCAGCGCGTGGCCCTGCTCGTCGCTGCCGCGGGCGAGCGCGCGCAGGCCGGCCACGTCCTCGCGGGAGCCGGTGAAGTAGACGAAGTCCCGCGAGGGCGCCGCCACCAGCAGATCGCCCTTCACCTGCGGCGCGATGGCTGCAAAGCGGTGGTGCAGGATCAGCCGGCTGGCCTCGTAGCTGTCGCCCTCGTGGATGACGCGGATATCCGAGCCCGTCTTCACCCGGTCGAACTGCAGGGCGGGCAGGGCCGCCTCCAGGTTCGCCATCGCGAGGGCGTCGAGGCCCGCCTCGTCCAGCTTCAGCTGCGCCATGTCGCCGCGGTTGATGATCCGCATCCCGTCGGGTAGATCGAACACGTAGACGACCAAGAGCCCAGCGGCGAACGGCCGCCGGACGATCTCGCTCTCCTTCGCCTTCTCCGGGGACGTCGCCTCGTGCTGGAACGCGCGCTGCGCGCCGGCCAGCCACTGCGGGTCCTTCAGGACCGCCCGCACGTTCTCCTTCTTCACGAAGGAGTCGTCGATGCCTTGGCCCTCGCCGCCCGCGCGCACGGCGCGCGCGATGCTGTCGTCGCAAGCGTCGGGCCTCTGCGCGCAGTCGCGCCACAGGTTGTCGAGGTACATCTGGTACTCGGTCCGTCGCTGCGCGTGAGCATGACCTTGAAGCGCTCGACCACCTGCGCCCCGCGCAACCCCGGCTGCTGGCGGGCCTCGGCGGCGACGCGCTCCGTGAACGCGTCCTCGCTCGCGCGGCAGGCCACGCCCACCATCAGGAGCACCACGGCGATCGACCTCCGCATGATGGCGGGATATTAGGCCGTGCCCGGGGTGTCCCGCCGGCGATTACCTCTGCTTCTCCAGCGATCGCTCCAGGAGGACCTTTTGAAACAGAGGCTCGAGAATGGCTGCATCCTCGTCGAAGGTCCGCCGCAAGGCGTCCCGGAACGCCGCCCGAGCCACGTCGACGTCGCCGGTTCGCACGGCCACCTGCTCGTAGGCGCGGCGCACGTCGACCTCCAGGCTCGGGACGAGACTGGGATCAAGGCGGGCCTGCGCCACCACCTTTCCCCGATACGCCTTCATCTCTTTGAGGGCGAGTTCGGCGAGCTTGCCGTGGTAGTCGGGGTCGTCTGGAGACGGTGATCGGAACTCGTCGGGAACGGGCGCGCCCGGTGCGAACCGGCTCTTCAGGAAGTTGAACAAGGCTGCCTCCTCACCGTTCGGCCTCTTTGCTGCCCACCACGGTCAGGTTGAGTCCGATCTGCACGCTCAGCGGCTTGCCGTCGACCGTGACCGTGACCTTGCCGTTGTGGTACCAGCCGAACGACCCGGTGCTGAACTCACGTCGGTCGGCGATGAGCTCCTGGCCGTTGATTGTGATCTTGACCGGCTCGGCTTTCTCGAGAAACTGCGTCTTCGAAATGGGACAGGGTGATTTAGCCACGATGCGAGCATAGATCCGAGCGGACACTCCCGACCCCGAAGTCAATCCCCTGGTTTGGCCTCTTCGATAACCGGCATGAGGAACGGCGAGGTGTAGAAGGCTCCACGAAGCGATGTTTCCCGTCCCTTGTCTCGACTCTCTCCAGTGGAACCGCAAGGCTCTCCTTCCACAACCTTTGAGCCTTCTTGTAACCGAATTCCATTCGCGTGAGGTCGACGTTGAAACCAAGGGGTGCTTCAGGCATTGTGGCTTCGAACTCGATCGTCAACGTTTCGCCCGACCGAGGCGGATTCGGTCGAAACCGGCAGGTGGTCTCAAAGTTCCGGGTGCGAATCCAGTCCACGAAGAAGACGATGAGGACCACGGGAACCGTCGGCACGGCGATTACGGTAAAGAAGGGGAGCCGTGTGGGACCCTGCGAGTCCGCGGCGGCCAAAAACCAGTCGAGGGCCACTGCGATCACCAGCATGGCGACGCTGACCAGGGGGCCGGCGAAGATGCTGAACCGTTTGTAGCGGTACGTGACTCTGTCGGGATCGCTCATCTTCGGTCAAAACCCCCTTGGCCCGATCATAGGGGTTGCCTTCTTCAGACTTTGGGCCGAGGCCGGCTCGGCGAAGGCCAGGGCGGCGTAGCACGCGCTGCAGGACGGGCACGGCGTGACGTCCGGCAGTTTGAGCGGTCTGCGCGACCGATCAGGCGATCAGCGACGACGCCACCCGTTTACCGGACCGGCGTGGAAGAACTTCTCCGGGGTCATGACGCCGTCGCGCTTGAAGACCATGCCGTTCTTCATCACGAAGCGCACATCCCGGAGAGCGTCGATGTCGTCGAGGGGATTGCCCTTCACCGCGATCAGGTCCGCGAACATCCCGGGCTTGATCGGGCCCCGCTCCTTCTCGACCTGCGCGCAGGCGTAGCCGGTGGTGGTCATGGCCTTCAGGATGTCCGCGTTGGGGATGCCCGCCGCCTTCCAGGTGAGGAGGAAATTGATGGTCAGCTCGCCACGGGTCATGTCGTTGCCGGTCTTCCAGTAGTCCATGTCGGTCGAGAAAGTGATCTTCACCCCGTTCTTCCAGGCGCTCTTGAGCTTCGCCACGATCCCGTCGAACGCCGCCTGCGACCCCGAGTAGGAGGTGAAGGGGGTGTCGGTGGAGGCGAGGAAGATGCCCTTCTGCGCCATCGCCTTGTGATGCTCCTCGGAGAGGGCCATGCCGTGCTCAATCGACCACAGCCCGGCCTCGATGGCGCGGGTGGCGCCGTCGGGGGTCTGCACGTGGCCCGCGACCTTCAGTCCGCCCTTCGCCGCCTCGCTGATGAACAGCTTCATCTCGTCCACGGTGTAGCCCCAGGGCTTGCAGTCGACGCAGATCTTGATGACCTTCGATCCGAAGAGCATGACCTCGCGCACCGCTTTCACGATCTCGTCGTTGGTGTCGGCGTCGAGGTATTCGGGATAGACGATGTTGTGCTGCTTGACCATCTCCGGAGTGGGCCAGAACTGACCACCCATGCCCCCG
This sequence comes from uncultured Acidobacteriota bacterium, assembly GCA_964494295.1. Classification (GTDB taxonomy): domain Bacteria; phylum Acidobacteriota; class Vicinamibacteria; order Fen-336; family JAGNNV01; genus JAGNNV01. The sequence goes on along the minus strand of CAZBTT010000060.1, from coordinate 10,231 downwards.
ATGATCAGGCCCGAATTGATGACGGTGGGCCCTGGAATCCATCCCTGCTCGATGGCCACGCGATGCGCGGTGTCGGTGTAGAGCGCGTTGTTGCCGAGGTCGCGCACCACGGTGAAGCCGGAGTTCAGGAGCTGGATCCCGTTCGACGCGGCCTGGATCGCGCGCAGGGGCGTCGACTCCATCACGTAGGTCAGGTAGTAGTAGTTGTTCTCGGGGATGTCCTTGTAGGTGAGGCCCAAGTGAGTGTGGGAGTCCACGAGCCCGGGCAGGACGGTCTCTTTGGAGAGGTCGATCACCGTGGCGTCCTTCGGAAGCTCGAGATTGGCGCCGACCGCGGTGATCTTGTCGCCCTGGACCACGATCATCTGGTTCATGGCCGCGCGTCCCGTCTCGGGATCGATCAGGCGTCCGGCGCGGATCACGGTGGTCTGGGCGCCCACGTTCGCGGCCCCCAGGGCCAGGAGGCACACGAGAACCTTGTTCTTCATCACAGCACCTTTCTTGAGGAGCCTTGGAGGCTCGGGGCGCAGCCAACCTGCGTCGCTCCGACCTTCTAGGCGTCTCCCGCGGGCGAGTCAAGCGTTGGCGCGCGTTGGCGCGCGTTGGCGCGCAGCACGATCAAGGCCTTCGAGCGGAGGTGAGCGCCTACGGCTTGACGACTTCGACGCGCAGTTCCGCCCAGCCGACGCGTTCGAAATATTCGACGCGAAGGGCGTGACGTCCGGCGCTGATCGGCGCTTCGTCGACGATCGACTCGTGAACGTCCCAGCGATCGATGACGAGCTTCCCGTCCACCCATACGCGGACGCCGTCATCCGAGATCGTTCGCAGGACGAACGAGCCTTTCGGCAGGTCCACGACGCCTTCGCCGATCATCGCCATGTGGTCGTTCGGCAGACCGCTGGCGAGCGCGCGGCCCGACAGATAGTCGATGCGGTCGCTGGAAGTTTCGAGGATCGGTTTCTGCCTCGAGACAACGGCGAGGTCCGGAACCGCCGGCTCCTTCGCGCCACTGATGTCGAAAAACTTCAGTCGCCAGTCGATCGGGGCGAAGAACCTGGAGTAGCTGAAGTCGCGGCCCGCCGCGTCGCGAACTGTCACCCTGAAGTCGACGACACGGCGGCTTTCGGGTGTCACGATCATCTCGCCCGGAATCGAACCGGTTCGTGCAGAGGCCTTGGCACCGCGGACCCTTCGCAGCGTCCACTTCTGCGGCGGGCCGAGCACGCGCAGCCGGAGCGGCGTTTCGTCGGATCGTCCCGCCGGCCACAGCTTCGGCGTCGTCCAATCGTAAGGACCCCACTCGTCGATGATGATGAACTCGCGGCCGCGACGGGCACCGGGCGGAAGCAATGCGTCGATGCCATCGCTCATTCGTTCGGGGGCCGCGGGAAGGGCGGGCGCAGTAACAGGACCATCGACGACCACGTTCTCGGTCCTGGTGATCTGCGTCGGCGTCTTCACGCCGGTCATGGCGTTGGCGGTGATCGAATAGTCGCGGCTGCGCGTGTCGCGGTTCTTCGCGTATCCCCAGCTCGGATCCTGGGTTTCGTTGGCCCACAACCGGATGCCGACATCGTCGCCGGTGAAGGTATTTGAGGCGATCACGTTGTTCTGCCCGTGTTCGATCGCGATGGCTTCCTGGTTGCGCGCGAACGTGTTGCCCGCAAACAGCGAATCGAAGCTGTAGCCGCCCCACACGCCGTGCCAGTTCTCCTCGACCCGGTTGTTGATGAAGCGATTGCGGCTGAAGGTCGCCTCGATGGCGTTGGTGGGCGGGTGGGGAGAATCTTTGCCGTAGAACAGATTGTCGTTGGAGCCCCCCTGACCGGTGTCCATCGTCGACTGGCCGGCCCAGAGAAAGAGGCCGTCACCGCCGTGGGTGATCGAGTTGTAGGCCACGATGTTGCGACTGCTCTGCTCGTACATCAGAAGGCCGGCGGAGTCCTGGCCGCGGTTGTAGAAGCCGTGGCTGTAACCGCGGACGCACCAGTCGATCCGGTTGTGCATCACTTTGCTGTCGGTGACGCGATACAGGCCGATGCCGAGGCTCGACAGGAACGAGAAGTCGTTGTTCCAGATGGTGAGATTCCGGGAACGGGTGATCATCAAACCGTTCTGGCCCTGTCGCGCGATATTGCGATCGATCCGGCCGCCGTCGATATCCGTCAGGTAGATCCCGGCGCCGTAGCGCAGCCATTCGTCTTTCTCGTTCTGGTGATACGACATCCAGTCCACCAGGCTTTCCTTCTCGACGCGACTGTAGAGGCGCTGTTTCCAGTTGCGGCTGACATCGTTGCCCGAGAGGCGCAGATCCTTCACGTTGCGCGCGTGGATGCCGACCTTGAAGCCACGGACTCGCGCGTTGCGAATGGAGACGTGCTCACCGCCATCGATCAGGATGGCGAGACCCGCATACTGGTCCGGCATGGCCGTGTCCGGCGAACCAATCAGCTCGACACCGCTCAGGTCGAGATCGATGTTGGAGCCGCGGATCGTGATGACGGGCGCTTCGTTACTGGCGCTTGCGATCCGGTACGTGCCGCGCCGCAGCGTGGTGTTTCGATCGATGACGAGGCCGGCGCGGATCACCGTCGTGTCCGGCGCGGCCGGTGGTATCGCGGCCAGCGCGGCGAGGATCAGGACGGGAACGCGCATCGCGGCACGGGGAGGCTACGGCTCCCTGGTTGGATCTCCCTCAGCCTCGAGCATCGCCACATCCGCGAGATCCTTGGGGCGTCCCGCCGATCTCTTGTTGGTCAGAAGGTCCGCGCGGGAAAGAACGGGAACCAGGAGTCCGGCGACCTCGACGTTGTGTCGGCGGTCCCAGGCCTGAGCGAACTCCACCGCAGTAATTCCGGTCAGCACGTCGATCCGGCGCGGCGGCAAACCGATCTGAATGATGCGGTCCGTCTCGGTCAGGTCGGCAGCCCCGACACCCATCGAGCCAAGCGGGGCGCCGAAGGCCGCGAGGGCCCGAAAGACCTTCTGGGCATTCGTCGGATCGGCATCGACCCAGACATCGATGTCTCCCGTGGCACGAGGCACACCGTGGGCGGCCAGGGCATGCGCTCCCACAACCAGGAACCGCGCGCCTTCCCCCAGAAGGAGGCGCAGCAGATCTACAAAGTCCTCGTTCAATCGACCCCGGGCTCGCCGAGGCGGCGGATCCGCACAGGCCAGGTCTCGCGGGGAGTTCGCTCGGTCAGCCGCCCGCCCCACGAATAGGAGTCAGCGGCCAGTCGCCACATGACGTCCCACGCTGAACCCTGTGCGTCCTCGGCCGGAAACCCCTCCGGCGGCTCCTCGCCGAGGCGATAGCTCCGGACGGGCCATGCGGCACGCCGCAGGCGACGCTCCGCTGGAGACTCCACGGTGGCGCCAGGTGGGCCGGACATGCTTCACATTCTAGTGCCGGGCCATCCAGCCCGTCCCGACGCGCCGTGCATCAGCGGTCTGAATTAGGCTTCCTCCCCCAACACGAATAGGGGCGCGAAATGGAGACTCCGTGGATCTGAAGCGTGCTGTGATCGACCTCATGCCGGCCCCGTTGGTCCGGACCTTTGCGGCACCCTACATCGCGGGCAAAGGCGTCGGAAGCGGCGTGGCGAAAGCGGACGACCTGCAAAAGCGGCTGGGCCTGTACTCCACCCTCGATCTGCTGGGCGAGGAGGTGTTCCTGCGCGAGGACGTGGAGGCCACGGTGCAGGTCTACTTCCGCATGATCGAGGCGCTCAAGGACCGCCCTTACGCGAGCATCAGCCTCAAGCCGACCCAGATCGGCATCAACCAGACTCTCGCCTACTGCCAGGACAACCTGCGCCGGATCACCGCCGCGGCCGCTGCCCACGGGATGCGCATCACTCTGGACATGGAGGACCGGACGCTCACCGACACCAGCCTGGTGATGTACAAGGCCATCCGCAGCGAGTTCGACAACATCGGCATCGTGCTGCAAAGCCGCCTCTTCCGCACTCCCGAAGACATCAAGTCTCTGCACTCAAAGCCCTGCAGGGTCCGCATCTGCATCGGCATCTACAAGGAACGCGCCGAGGTCGCTTTGCAGGACAAGCCCGACATGAAAGCCAGGCTCTTCGAGCAGGTGCAGCTGCTGCTGGACCACGGCCACTATCCCGAGATCGCCACCCACGACGAGCCTCTGGTCCGCCGGTGCCTCGAGCACCTCGATAAGCGGGGAGTTCCGAAGGACGCCTACGAATTCCAGATGCTCCTGGGCGTGCCCCGGAGCGAACTGCAGCAGGAGATCGTCAAGCGCGGCCAGATCATGCGGCTCTATGTCCCCTTCGCGGAGGAATGGAAGTACGCCATCCGCTATCTCAAACGCCGCCTTGCCGCCAGTCCATCCATGGCTCTTATGGTGATGAAGAACCTCTCCGGCCGGTAAATGGGGAAATGAGGCATTGGGCTCATGTTCTGGGCACGACGGTCTCCCATACGCTCGCGTTAAGCCATGGAAAAGAAACTGACGAACCTGATTCAGGAAGCGGACGCGGCGCTGCAGATCGCGTCCCAGGAGAGAACGAGGCCCGAAGAAGACGTGGTGGCCTACTCGGTTTGCCACAACTCGCGGCTTTCCATCCGGCTATATCTGGCCGCCTACCTGCACAAGCACGGGGTCGATGCCGGGGCCGGCTGGAGCATCAACGAGCTGTTGAGAAGATGCGCGGCGGTCGATCCGGACTTTTCAAAGGTCGATGTTTCGGAGATCGAGTGCCGGGGCGGTAAGGGCGACCGGAACGAGTACTGCCTGGCCGTGGCCCAGGTGACCAACTGCTTCGAAGCCGCGACCGAAGTCAGGAAGCTGATCCATTCGATCCCCTGATCCGCGGGGCGGCGCCCGAGCGCTTTCGCTTCGGAATGCCTAGCCGCCGATCGCCGCGCGCAGCCGCTCGAGCTCGATGCGGATCCGCCGCAGATCCTCGCGGGTCGAAGTGAGTCGGTCGCGCTCGCCCCGGACGAATCGCGTGTAGGGCCCGACCGCCTCTTGTACCTTCTGCGCGCCGCGATCGACCTCGCGGTCGAACTGTCCGGTCAGTGCGCCCATCAGCTGCTCGCGCATGAGGTGCACCTTGCGCCGCAGCTCCGCGGTGGCCTGCCGGCGTCTCGCCGGGAGGACGAGCAGACCGAGCAGCGAGATCGTTCCCGCGGCCATGATGCCGGTGATGTCCGCCGCCGAGGTGGTGGCGAGCAAAGTCACGAGGGTCCCGAGGCCGAGCGCCCCGACCTGGATAATGGCGGTGCTGGCCACGGCGTCGCGCACGTTCTCGGCCAGTCGGCGTCCCTCCGCCTCCCTGTCGTAGGTCTCCACGGCGCGCTGCGCCTCGCGCTTCACCGTCTCGAGGAGCCGGGCGCGGTCGGACTCGAAGGAGCCCAGCACGCGTCCCAGCATGCGCTTGGCGTGTTCCGCCTCGCGCAGCGCCAGTCGGTCGGAGACCGCCTTCCACTGCCGCATGTCGCTTGCCACCAGCCAGTCGATGACCTCGTCCACGCGTTTCTCGACCACCTGCGGCAGGTCGGCCACCACCTTGCGTTCGAACTCCGCCTTGACCCGCGCCTGGTTCATGAGGTCGAAGACCCGGCCAATGCGCAGGGTGTCCTCGAAGAAATCAACGCCGCGTTTCTCGAAAGCATGGAGGACGTTTTCCACGTCGGCAAGGCGGAACCGGAAGTCGCGCCCGAGGTCCTCGCGATACAGCTTCAACTGGGAGTCGATCTCCTCGATCGCCGCGAAGTCGTCCTTGAGCAGTCCCAGCCGCTCCTCGGTCTGGTTCAGGTGTCGATCGAGGAGAGCGAGCCCCACTCCGAGCGGGTTCAAAAGCTTCAGGCGGACGCGCTCGGTCTCGTCCAGCGTTTTGGCGATGAACTGTTCCAGCCGATCGAAACCACTTGCGGCGAGGGCCACGGCGTCTCCCGCTACCTTCGCCCGCAACGCCTGCCGGCCCGAAACCGGGAAGACTTCGGGGATGAACCCGAGCAGCTCGCGAGCGCTGTCGGAGATGAAGGTCACGACCTCCGCGACCTGGGCTTCCCGCTCGAATATGTCGGCCTTGTTGAGCACCACCACGATCTTCTTGCCCCAGTCGCGGATGCTCTGCAGGAACGCGCGCTCGCTCTCGGTGAAGGGCCGGTCGGCGGAGGTGACGAACAGGACGAGATCGGAACGGGGCACGAACTCGCGGGTCAGGGCCTCGTGTTCGCGTCGCACCGCGTTGGTGCCCGGCGTGTCCACGATGTTGATCTCGCGCAGCAGGTCGACGGGTGCGGTGATGACCTCGAGACCGGCCGAGGTGATCTCGCGGGCCACCGTGGGGCCGTGGCGGATGAGGCCGATACGCGAGGTCGTCGGCGTCACGCCCTCCTCGAGCAGGCTTTGCCCGAGGAGCGCGTTGATGAAGGCGCTCTTGCCGGCGTTGAACTCGCCGACCACGACGAGCAGGAACAGCTCGTCGAGCTGACGCACCGACCGCTGGAGCGTCTCCTGGTCGTCCGGTGTGATCTCCAGGCGGGCCAGAGCCGCCGTAAGCTCGCCAAGCACGCGGCGCTCGTCGGCGAGGATGCGCTCTTGCTGGTCGGTGAGGATGCGGGCGAGCACGACTTCAGTCTATGCGTGGCAAGCATCCCGCCCGAGCCTGCGGTCACAGGGATGCAATTGAACCACCCGACATGGCTGTAAGCCGAGAGAGGGGGCCTGTAGCATCCACTCGCCCCCCTTCTGGAGAACTCCGATGAGAGCCAACAAGGCCGACCCCGTCCTCCCGCCGCTCCCGAGTGCCGGCAGTCTCGCTGCCCTGATCGCCCTGGGCGCCACGGCAGCGCTCGGGTTCCTGTTCCTCTGGCTCGAGCTGGTGCTGGCGCGCTCGGGGGGCACCGCCTTCTGCGCGCTCGACGCGACGACGTCCTGCACGGCCGCCTGGGACTCGCCTTTCGCCAGCCAGATCCACCGGCTCTCGGGCCTGCCCCTGGCCGGGTGGGGGCTGGTGTGGAGCCTTGCCGCCTTCGTTTTCCCGCTGCTGGCGCTGCTGCGGCAGGCCGAGGGCCGGCCGCAAGCGGCGTTGATCTCCGCAACACGCCTGCTCGCCGCCGTCGGGGTCGGGGCGGTGGCGGTGATGCTGCTCGCGAGCGCCGTAATGGGAGCGTTCTGTGTGGGCTGCCTCGCCGCTGACATCACAATCGCAGGCTATGCGGGGATCGCGCTCTTCAGTTGGTCCCCTCTCGGGTACCCGCATTTGTCCCGCGCCGCGATTTGGGCAGGACTGGCCTGTGGCCTTGGCTACCTGATCCTGCTCTATCCCGGCCTGCACACGCCGAAGCCCGCGGCCGAGGCCGGACGGGCGGCGGTCTCCCGGGCTGCCGCCCCGGCAAAAGGAACCGGCGACGCGGAGCGCGACCAGCGCCTCGTCGAGATGGTGGACTCGCTCGACCCGTCGCTCAAGCAGACCCTCTCGGACGCGCTCGCCATCTACCGAAATTCCGAACCCGTCATCGGGCCCGCGTCTTCGCGAACGAACCCTGCGCCGGTCCACATCACGGAGTGGACGGACATCCGCTGCGAGCACTGCGCCGACCTGCAGCAGACCCTGGCGAATCTGCAGGAGCAGACGCCGCGGGGCAGCTTCACCGTCGAGGCGCGGCAGTTCCCACTCGACGGCGAGTGCAATCCCGAGGTCGAGCGCGCCACGGACCCGGTGCGCTGCCTGGCCGCGCGTGCGCGCATCTGCCTGGCGAAGGACCCGAAGAGCGACGAGTTCGCCCGCTCGCTCTTCGCCCGCCAGAAGGAGCTGACCGCGTCCCAGCTGTATCAGATCGCCGCGCCCTTCATGGAGAGGAAGGCCCTCGAGTCGTGCGTCGCCAGCCCGCAGACCCGGGCCCAACTGGAAGAGGACATCGCCTACGCGTCGCGCTTCGCCTCCGACGGGACGCCGATCGTCGCGGTCAACGGGCGCAAGGGCGTCAGCTTTGCGCCGTTCCTCTACGCGTTGATACTGACGGGAGGAGTCCCCGAGCATCCCGCGTTCGCAAGCCTGCCGCCGCCCAACCCGAACGCCCATCTGCACTGAGGGGCTCGGAGTTGACTACGGATGCGGAACGCCCGCTCCATGGCGATGGGCGAGGTAGCGGCAGATCTCGATGTCTTTTGAGATGTACGCCTGCCCCAACGATTCGCTGATCCTGACGTCCGGGCGAGCCTCAAACGCAACCAGGCTTTCCTCACCCATGACCAGCATGGGGCAGCCTTGAACACCTTCGCCCAGCAGGGCAACGATCGCTGTCCGCGGTTTGTCGAAACCGATGTAATGGACATCGATCTGCGCTCGGAGCTTCGGATAAAAGGCGAGCATGCCCTCGACCATGGCGGTCTCCGGGCAGAAGAAGGGCCGGTTACCGTGGCGCGCGTCTGCGAAGTCGGGAGTCAGGAGGAAGAGCTGGTCTCGTTTGGGCATGGTGGAGGCAGCATAACCAGCCGAATGCGGGAAACTGCGCGCGGACTGCCGGCATCACGTCGCAATTGCGTCACTTCCGTCCGTGGCGGGCCTCGGCATAAAATCCGTCAGCCGAGGCGTCCGCCCCGGCTAACTATGCCCACCAGCGAGCTTTCCCTCTCGATCACCCCCTCCGCACGCTACGACACAATCGAGGTCACGAGCCGCATCGCCGCCCAATTCGGCGACGTCCTGTCCCGGCACTCCCGCGCCCTCTACTGCTCGCTTCACACCACCGCGGGATACCTCGAGGAGAGCCTGGCCAGCCGGTTGCTCCGCCGCAACGGACAGCTCTCGAGTTTCTTCCGGCCCTTCCGCACCGTGTTTCCCGAGGGGGTTGAGTACAGACACGACCAGCTCCACCTTCGGACGGAGTTGAGCGACGAGCAGAAGGCCGTGGAGCCCAGGAACGCCGACTCGCACCTCACCTTCATCGGCGCGGGGATGCGCAACTGCGCGACTTACCGGACGGGCGCGGTGCCCGTCTACTTCATCGACCTCGATGGCACATTTGAGGGCCAGCGTCGCAGCCGCACGACCACGGTGCTCGCCTACGACGAGGTGAAGCCCGTCGAGCGGCTGACCATTCCAATCCCCGTATCACGTCACCCGGTCGACTCCATCAACCTGAGCGACCCCCGCGGCGAGTTCAGTGAGCGAGTCGCCGAACTCCTGAAGAAGCACGGCATCGAGCGCGGACGGGTCGACATCACCCTCGAGCCGGGCGAACGGAACGCGGGACTCACGGTCAACGAATACGAAACCATGCTGATGCGCCACGACCTCGCCGAGGTGCTCGCGAACCCGTTGCGCTTCGCCGCGATCAAGGGCGCCCACATGCTCCGCGACCCGCGAGCTGTCCCCGGAAAGACGATCGACTACGCCAAGTTCGACATGGTCGTGCTTTTCAATCAGCTGATGGAAGCGCTCCACGTCAACGAATCGGTGGTGGAGCGGCTGCTCTCCCGGCTGATCGCCCTGCCCGCCGACCGCTTCCTGCGCCTGAAGCGCGGCGTCAGCTTCGGCGTCTCCAACGCCTCCGGCCAGCCGTCGCTGATCCGCGGGCGCTATCAGAGTCCGATCCTGGTGCAGTGGCGCACGGCCGAGCGCGAGCAGCGCCGGGTCGAGGTGGCCCTGCACCGCTTCCTTTAGAGAACGCGGCCACCGCCCGTCCCGCCGCGCGCGTGTACGGCAGGCGTGGCAATTCGCGATCCAGGCACCGAGGGCCGGAATCTCGAGGTTGACACATAGTTAGATGATGAGCTAAATATAAAACATGAGCAAAGTCTTCAAAGCACTCTCCGATCCCACGAGGCGCCGAGTTCTGGAACTTCTCCAACAGCGCCCGATGGGTGCAGGGGAACTGGCGGAAGAGTTCGACTACGTTTTCGTCTCCTGCGAGCTGGGAGTGGCCAAGCCCGACCGGGCGTTTTTTGGGCGGGTGGAGAAGCAATTCGATCCTCCCGCAAGCGAGATCTGCCTGATCGACGATTCTGAGCAGAATGTCGCAGCCGCAAAGGCAGCAGGTTGGAGCGCCATCTGGTATCGGGGCGTCGCCGATCTTTCCGCGGCCGAAAAAGCGGCTGGCACGGCGCCGGAGCCAACGTCACCGTTGGCCGTGCCCGGGTTTTCTGACGCCCAGTGAAAAGTCCAAAGCGAATTGCTCATTGTAGTCGCGCCTGCGCCATGCCGGCCGGTGGCGGGGCTCATCCCGGACGTCGGGCAAAGGC
>CAZBTT010000059.1:13743-15024 GCA_964494295.1 uncultured Acidobacteriota bacterium | reverse complement strand
CGCGACGTCGAACCTCACGTTCTTCCGACAGATCGGCGGCGTCGTGGGCCTCTCGATCGGCGGCACAATCTTCGGGACCGTCATCCGCGACCAGGTCCCGGTGCAGCTCACCGCGGCCGGCGTGCCGCCGCAGGTCGTCTCGCTGTTCCAGGGGAGCGGGTTCGACCCGAACAACCTCGTGGGCGTCGGCGGGGACCTCGGGCAGTCGATCATCGCGAACGTCCCGGAGCAGTACCGTGCGGCGATCCAGGCGAACGTCGCGAACATCGTCGACGCCATCTACGCGGCGATCACGCTCGCGATCGCGAACGTCTTCTGGCTCGGCGTGTTCGGAGGTGTCGTCGCGCTCGTCGCGGTCCTCTTCATCCGCGAGCTTCCGCTCCGGACGGCTACCCGGATCCCGACGAAGGTGAAGGACGAGGAAGCCAAGGGCCAGCCACTGCTGGATCCGCTGTTCCGGCCGGATGCCTCGCAGCCGAACCTGCGCGCCGAACCGCTGCAACCGCTGCCGTACATCGTGGTCATCATCGACGAGTTCGCTGACATGATGATGATCGTCGGCAAGAAGGTCGAAGAGCTCATCGCCCGCCTTGCGCAAAAGGCGCGCGCCGCCGGCATCCACCTGATCCTCGCCACGCAGCGGCCGTCGGTCGACGTCATCACCGGCCTCATCAAGGCGAACTTCCCCGCGCGCATCTCGTTCCGCGTCTCCGCACGCGTCGACTCGCGCACCATCCTCGACGCAAGCGGCGCCGAGCAGCTCCTCGGACGCGGCGACATGCTCTTCCTCCCGCCCCAGAGTTCGCGCCTGGTGCGCGTCCATGGCGCTTACGTCTCCGAGAAGGAAGTCGCGCGCATCACCGAGTTCCTCCGCACCACCGGCGAGCCGACCTACGACACCACCGTGGGCAAGGCCGAATCCTCGGCCGCGGAGAAGGCCCGCAGCGAAGACTCCGACGACCTCTTCGACGAGTGTGTCCGCCTCGTGGTCGAGCAGGGCCAGGCTTCGACCAGCATGCTGCAGCGCCGATTCCGGATCGGCTTCTCGCGCGCGGGCCGCCTCATAGACCTCATGGAGCAGGACGGCATCATCGGGCCCGCCGATGGCGCCAGGCCCCGCGAGATACTGGTTCCGAAGACCTACTTCGCCGAAGTGGACGCGAGGCAGACGTGAGCGCCTCCCTGCGCCTTATGGCGGCCCTCGCCGCCTTTCTCTGGGTGTCCCCGGTCCTGACACCGCCGCTTGCCGTCGCGGCTCAGAAGCGCTCCTCAGCCGTCAAG
>CAZBTT010000059.1:0-13733 GCA_964494295.1 uncultured Acidobacteriota bacterium | reverse complement strand
GCCCGGCGATTCGCCTGTCTGGGCACGCATCTCGTGCTGCACGCGGCGAAGGCTCAAACGACCAGGTCCACGCCCGCGCCCAAGCGCTCCACAAAACCCGCGACGGCCCGCGCGAAACCCACGCCCCCGCCTTCGAAGCCCGATCGGACCCTCTACCTTGCCGCGAAAAACGCGGAGACGCGGCTGCGCGGTTCGGCGAAGCTCAAGGCGAAGGCCGCGGAGTGGGACAAGGTCGCGAGTGCTTACCGCGCCGTGGTGGGCCGCTACCCGCGAAGCTCCTATTGCGACGACGCCCTCCTCAACGCCGGCAACATCCAGCGGGAGATGGCGCGCCTTTTCAAGAGTCGGAAGTACGCGGACCAGGCCATCGAGTCCTACGGCCTCATCGTGTCCGAGTATCCGGGCAGCCGGCTCGGCGAGCCCGCGCTCTACGCGACGTACCAGATCCTGACCGAGCGCAAGCAGACCTCGGCCGCCCGGGATGCCGCGGAGAAATACCTCGCGGCCTACCCTGATGGCGCGAACGCGAAGGCGCTGGGTCGGGCGGTCAAGAGCGCGAAGGCCGAACGCCCGAACGCACCGACGTCGCCCACGAGAGCACCCCTCCCCCGGGGTGGGACGCAATTCGAACGCACCGAGGTCAAGTCGAGTGGCCACGTCCAGGTCTTCGGCGTCCGTTTCTGGAGCGGCGAAGCCTCGACCCGCGTGGTCATCGATCTCGACCGAAAGGTGGAGATCAAGCAGGACCGCCTGGAAAGCCCGCCACGGCTCTTCGTCGATCTCATCGGAACCAGGCTCCATCCAAACCTCATCGGCAAGACCTTCCCGGTCGGCAACGCTTTCCTGAAGCAGATCCGGGTCGGGGTCAATCGCGACGACGTGGTCCGTGTGGTCATCGACTTCGACGAAGCGTCGAGCCACAACGTATTCTTTCTTGCCGATCCCGAGAGGCTGGTGATCGACGTCAAGGGCCAGCCCACGCGCGGTGTGACCACCGCGATGTCCACGTCCACACCGAACCCGGTCCCGACGCCCTCCCCTGTTCCGGCCGAGACAATGGAGCAGGTGGAGGTGACGCAGCCCCTTCCGGTCTTGCTCGAGGCGACGCCTCCCGTCGTGATTCCCGAGGTCACCCCGACTCCTGGCGCCCCGCTGTCGACACCCGTTCCTGTGGCCCCGCCCACCCCCGCGCCCACTCCGGTACCGAGGGCCACGCCCCGCCTCGAGACGACGCCTCCCCCGACCCCCGAGCCGATCCCCGTCCCAAGCCCGACTGCGCGGCCCGCGGCGACACCGGTGAACGCGAACGCGACGAGCAGCACCCCCGCACGGAACCGCGACGGCAGCTACTCCCTCGCCCGACAGCTCGGCCTCGGCGCGCGAAGGATCGCCCTTGACGCCGGCCATGGCGGCCACGATCCCGGAGCCATCGGCAGAGACGGGACACAGGAGAAGGACGTGACCCTCGCGATCGTCCTCAAGCTCGAAAAGCTCCTGCGCACCGAACTCGGCGCGGATGTGGTGCTGACCCGTGACAGCGATGTCTTCATTCCGCTCGAAGAGCGAACCGCCATCGCCAACGCCTCCGGGGCCGACCTGTTCCTCTCCGTTCACATCAACTCGGCGAGGAACCGCACCGGGCGAGGTCTCGAGACCTACTACCTGAGCTTCGCGAAGAACGCGGCGGCCGAGGAACTGGCGGCCAGAGAAAACGCGATCTCCCAGGCCACCATGAAGGATCTGAACAACCTCGTGAAGGCCATCACCACCAACAGCAAGATCGACGAGAGCCGCGATTTCGCGGGCATCATCCAGCGGAACAATGTCGAGGGCCTCGCCCCCGACTTCAGGGTGCTCGACCGTGGCGTGCACACCGCGCCCTTCTACGTCCTCATCGGCGCGAACATGCCGAGCATCCTCACCGAGGTCGGCTTCATCTCGAATCCCGAAGAGGAGCGCTGGCTGCGTTCGGAGCAATACCAGCAGAAGCTGGCCGAATCCCTGCTCGATGGCGTGCGCGCCTACCTCGGGCAGCTGAATCGCGAGCAGGCCACGAGGCTCGGGAGCAAGCCCGGAGCGCGCGTCGCAGCCAAGGGCCGCTCAAAGCGCTAGGAGCCTGCGCGGCAGAAGGGCTCCGGTCCACCAGACGGCGTTCAGTCCGGGTGTCGAAGGGACTGAGACGTCTCCACCAAGCCGGTCCGCTAAGCTCGTGCGCGTGACCCCTCAAGGCGTGGCTGCCTCTCCCCTGCCGTCGGTGAGCCCTGCGGCATCGAGTCCAGTCCCGGCCAGCAGCGCGGGTCCCTCGCCCGGCGTCACACCATCGCCCGCCCTCGCCCCGGCCCCACGGCCGCCCACCACGCTGCCCTCCATGAAGCCCACGGAGGTCATTACCTGGGTGAAGTTCGAACGACCGAAGCTCGCGCTGGGCGAGATCGTCGTCGGTTCGTTTGCGCTCGCCGGCGTGATCGTCCTCATCTCGATAGTGGTGGGGGTCATCCTTGGCCACTTCCGTTCGAAGCGAACCGGAACCCATGGCGCGGGAGGTCTCGGACTGCGCGGCTAGTCTCGGATGCGATGCGTTATCGCTCTTGACACGGCATAACGCGCCGCGTTATGGTGAGGGCGTCCCATGAACCGCGTCATCACCCGCCACACCAACCGCAAGCTCTACGACCCCACGGCGAAGCGTTACGTCTCCCTCGCCGACATCGTGGATCTGGTGGTCTCGGGTGAGTCGGTCAAGGTTCTCGAGCACCCGGGCGGAGAAGACTCGACCTCGCGAATCCTCGCCCAGGCCCTGGTGGATCTGGTGAAGCGACGCGCGGCCTCCCTTCCGCCGGGCCTGATGGAAACCCTTCTTCGGCTCGCGGGCGGCGCGCGTCTGCCCCCGCCCGAGCCCAAGGCCCCGGTGAAGGTCCTGGCCGATCGGGCCCGCAAGGAGGCCGAGGCCATCGCGACCCGGCTCGTGGCCTGGGGCAGACTCGGCATCGAAGAGGCTCTCAACCTGCGCAAGGAAGTGGAGGCCGCGATCCACAGCGGGGTTCAAGCCGCCGAGACCGCGACACTGCGTCCCGGCCGCGCCGTCACCACCATCGCCGGCCTCGCCCGCGAACTCAAAGCTCTCGAAACCATCGTCTCCAGACCGGAAGTCACCGACGGCCCGAGAGTCCTGTCCCGCCCCCGCCGAGTCCCATCTTCGTCCCCCAAAACAAGGAGTTAGACCATGCCCCCCACCAAGAAGCGTTCCACCCGCAAGGCCCCCAAGGCCGCGAAAAAGACCACGTTCACCCACGACGCGGTCGAAGCCATCAAGGAAGCGCCCAAGACCGCGGAAGCCCGCGTCAAGGCTCTCATCGAGAGCGGCAAGCCGGCGCTCGAGCGCGCCCAGGCGTTCGCGAGCGAGACCCAGAAGAACCTCACGAAACAATCGAAGGCGATCCGCAAGGACATCGCCCACCGCGTGGCCGACATCGGCACACGGGTCGAGAAGGAGAGGAAGAGCCTCGGCAAGCGCGTTGAGGGTGTGGTCAAGACGACCCTCGCGTCCCTCAACATCCCCACCCGTTCGGAGATCAACCTTCTCGCGAAGCGGGTCGAAGAGCTGTCCCGCAAGATCGATAGCCTGAAGCGCAAATAGGCGTCGCGAGGCGCGCGCTTTCGCATAGGCTTACCGCGATGACCCAGGCCAGGAAGCCCAGGCGCCGCAAGCCGAAGATCGCCCTGGTGTGCGCGGGCGGAGGCGTCACCGGCGCTCTCTACGAGATCGGGTGCCTCAAAGCGCTCGATGAGACGCTCGATCTCGATCTCACCCGGCTCGACTGTTACGTCGGCGTGAGCGGCGGCGCCTTCGTGGCGTCCCTGCTCGCGTCGGGCTTCGGGCCGGGGGAGATCTACCGCGAGATCACCACCGGGGGAGCGAGCCCCTTCGGAGTTCCCGCGGCCGCGATCTTCCGGCTCGGCGTCGCCGAATACGCGCGCCGGGCCCTGCGTCTGCCCAGCGCCACTTTCAAGGCCGCCAAGGCCCTTTTCTCCGGGGACACGTCATCTCCCCGCGATGTGTTCCTCCCCTTCCTCGAAGTCGTCCCCCCGGGATTCCTCGACAACTCGGGAGTCGAGGAGTTCCTGCGCAATCTCTTCACGCGCTTCGCGAAGACCAACAGCTTCGACGAACTCCACACTCCGCTCCGCATCGTGGCGGTCGATCTCGACCGCGGCGAGACCGTCGCCTTCGGCGACAAGAACCACCGCTCGGTCACCATCTCCGAGGCGGTTCAGGCCTCGACCGCCCTGCCCGGCCTCTATCGGCCCGTCCACCTCAAGGGCAAGGACTACGTGGACGGAGGCGTCACCAAGACCGCCCACATCAATCTCGCGATCCGCCACGGCGCCGATCTGATCATCTGCATCAATCCGCTGGTGCCGATACTGAACGGCGCCTCGAAGAGTTCGCTCGGGCCGTTGTCGAGCCACGGCGTCGACACCGTGCTCGGCCAGGTCCTGCGCATCCTGCTCCACGGGCGCTTCGAGTACGGGATGGACCGCTACAAGACCGAGCACCCCGAGGTCGACATTCTTCTCATCCAGCCGACGCGCGACGACCTCACGATGTTCCGCTACGACATCATGCGTTACAGCGCGCGCAAGGCCCTGACGCGCCACGGCCGGATGTCGGCGCTCGAAACCCTGCGCGACAGGAAGGGACGCATCGCGACGACGCTGGCCAAACACGGGGTTCGCTTCAAACACGCGCCAATGTTGAACCGCCTCCCCGAGCGGCCCGCCGAGGAGCACAAGGCGCAAAGCGCCCAGGCCCTCGCCGCCGCGCTGGACGTGCTGGACCGGTCGCTTTCCGCGACGCGCTGACGGCTGCGACCGCTCAGTCGGCCCGCGTCATGCGCGCGCACAAGTCGAAGAGCTTCTCCTCCTCGGCGTCGTTGACGAAGCGACAGGGCTTCTCCTGACGTTGGATGAAGAATCGGCCGGTTCGACCCGCCGCCTCCTCGGACGCCGCCAGCCACAGCGGCGTATCGGCGCCCTCGACGGGAGTTTTGCCCCTGCGCCCCGCCGCGAATCGTCCGGCGATGCGCGAGAGGAAGCCCCCGCCCTTCCTCACGATCGCGGTCGCCACCGCACCCGGGTCGAGCGAGTTGGCGGTGATGTTCGTCCCGGCAAGGCGCCGTGCGAGCGCGCGCGTCCACATCCGGTTCGCCTGCTTGCTCTGGGCGTAGGCGCCGATCGCCGAGTAGGGCCGGCGTTTGAATTCCACATCCGAAAGATCGAGGTCTCTTGCGAGTCCCGAGGCCACGTTCACGATCCTGGCCTCTGGTGCGGCGCGAAGCCGGGGGAGCAGGAGTTCGGTAGTGAGGAAATAGCCGAGTTGATTCGTGGCCCAGACCAGTTCCCGCCCGTCCCTCGTTTCGCGGCGGCGGGTCGACCAGATGCCCGCGTTGTTCACGAGGACATCGAGGCTCGCGTAGCGCTTCGCGACCTCGTCCGCGAAGACCCGGATCGAGGTCGGCTCCGAGAAATCGACGAGCAGGACCGCGGGCGCGTCGGCCCGGGTGCTGGCCGCGATGTCCCGCGACGCCGCTTCACCGCGGCCGCGGTCTCGCACCGCAAGGACCGTTTCGTACCCTCGCGCCACGAGCCCGCGCGCCACCTCCAGGCCGATTCCCGAGGACGCGCCGGTGACGAGGGCCCGTTTCCGCCTAGCCAAACCAGATCGAACGCCGACGCGCGAGGCGGCCGTCGATAATCGTCTGGATCTGCTGACGGACCTGCTCGGAAAGCCGGTTCACGAGGATCGGATCGTCGGCGGCCTCCTTCGGATACCGCGACAGATCGAGCGGTTCGCCGAAGTCGATCGACCACTTCGTCGGGAAGGGAATCGTTCCGAAGAGTCCGAGCCAGGGGAAGGTGGGAGTGAGCGGGAAGTAGGGCAGACCGAACGGCCGGCCGATGAAGTTCGCCTGCGCGAGATTGGGATGAATTTCTTCAGCACCCACCACCGCGGTGGGAACGATGGTCGCCCCGGTCTTGAGCGCTATGCGCACGAAGCCGCCGCGGCCGAAGCGGGCGAGCTTGTAACGGTTCTTGAACGGCTTGCCGACGCCTTTGACGCCCTCGGGGAAAACGCCCACCAGTTCTCCGCGTTCGAGGATCCGGATCGCATTCTCCGGGTTCGCGCGGATGGCGCCGCTCCTCGACAGCAGGGGGGCCAGGAACGGAAGCAGGGCGAACATGTCGAGAGCGAGCATTCGGCAGTGGCGGCGCGCCGGATGCTCGTGGCGCAACGCCACGTTGATCATCGGGCCGTCCCAGGGCAGCACGCCCGAGTGGTTCGCGACCACGAGTGTGGGCCCCGAACCTGGCACGCGCTCGATCCCCGTGGTCTCGACGCGCCACCAGACCGTGTACATGAACTCCAGGAAGGGCCGGATCGTTTCGGTGAACTTCGCGTCGTAGCCGAACTCGTCGGTCTCTTCCGAGTGCCAGGCGAAGTGCGCGGCCGAAAGCAGGCGCGCCACGCGGTCCCACGAGAGCGAGCCCATGCCCTGGGCGAAGAATCGCGTGAGTTCGATCACGAGTCCCTCGGGAACTCGCGTGCTCGACTCGACGGATCGCAACTTCGCTTCGAGTTCCTCGATCTTCTTCCTGAGGTTCTCTTTCTCCTGCGCTTCGGCCGACTTGCCCCGGCGCGAACGCGCGGCGCGGTCGGCCCGGGTCTCTAACGGAAGAACCTTCGCCTTCGGCGTGGCGCTCATCTCCGGCCCTCCGCCTGCGCCGTGGCGGTGTCTTCAGCCGCCGCCGCGCCCTCGTCGTCCGTCACCCTCGACTCGGCCGCGGGATGCCGGTACGCGATGTAGCTGTCAAGGGCTTCGCGGCTCGAGTACTTCGCCACGAAGCCGAGGTCGCGCTTCGCCTTTTCCCCATCGGCGACGCAGGGGTAACGCACGTAGTCGATGAAGCCCGAGGGCGCTTCGACGATCCCCGCTCCGTAGAGCGCGTCGACCGCGAGGTAGGCCGCGAGGTGCGGCACCGGGGCTGGAACCTTGCCGGAAAGATGGATCCCGGTCGCGAGCGGCAGCACGGAGCGGGGCGTGATGTTGAAAGCCCCCCTCGCGTCCGAGAACGTCGCGCGCACGAGCGCCTCTTCGGCGTCGTCGGGATGCAGAAGCTGGAGCAGCGGGTCGTAGCCCATGAGCGTCGGAACGAGCCGGCGATCCAGGATCCGGGTGTAGAACGTCCGCACGTATGGCCCGAGGAGAGGCGCAAACCTCAGGACTCTCACCGCCATCTCGGGATAGCGCTTCGCGAACGCCGCGGCGTGCTCCTCGGCCTCCACCTTGTCGCGCAGCCAGCCAAGCGGCGCCCGGGGAGGCAGAGGCGTCCCCTCGCGGATGAGAGCCGGGTTCTCCGCGCGCGCGCCATAGACGAACGTGAAAGAGCGCATGACGAAGTTCTTCACGTTGGCGGCGGCGGCGGCTGCCAGCACGGCCAGGGTCCCGATCGATTCGAGTTCGTGGGCGTTGGTGGTGTCGCGCCTTGGGCTCGTGAAGAAAGCCATGTGAACGAGGGTTTCGATGCCATCGGCCTTGAGGAGATCGAGCATGGCCTGATCGGCCGCGGGCTGGGTGAGGTCGACTTTCCGGAAGTGGATCGAGCCTTCGGAGATCGAAGGTTCGGCCACGTCGATCACCACGATATCGTCGCTGTGGCCGTCGCGGATCAGCCGGCGCAGGAAACGCTCGCCCAGGAAAGACGAGGCGCCGGTGATCGCGATGCGGCCCATGCTCCTAAGCCCTACGCTTTCTTCGCGGCTTTCTTCAGTGCAGCCTTGGTGGCGCGAGCTTTCGGAGCGGCATGCTTCGTTTCCGCCGCCTTCATCGCCTCGAGGGCCTCACGAAGCTCGGCTACCTGACCTTCGAGCGCCTCGACTCGATGCTTCAGGCCGCGGAACTCGCTGCGGGTCTGGACGTTCATCCGCTTCAAGGCCGCGGCGACGCCTTCATCGACCTTGCTCTTCCCCACCATGGCCGCCTCGAACGCCTTCGCGACCGCGGGTTTCTCGAGCAGCTTCCCGGACACGTTCTGAAAGATCTCTTCGCCCTTCTTGAGGACGTCGCCAAACACCTGTTGAGCCATGGTCTTCTCCACTGCTAGCCGGCTTTTCTGACTGCGGTCTTGCGACGGGGAGCGGCGCGCTGCCGGAGCGCCGGCTCCGCCCGTCTCAGCGTGAACGTCTCGAGGTCCAGCTCTTCAGAGAGGTGTTCCAGGAACTCCCGCGGACGCAGGGCTCCCGCCTGATGCCCGGTCCGGACCTCGATGCGATGAAGGGCCCGCTCCCAGGCAAGCTCCCGGCGGGCCGTTTCGTCCGCGTCGCGCACCCGACCGTAGTGCTGGACGAAGCGATTGTGCCGGCACAACATCCGGAACGCGTTCTCGGTGTCGGGGCGGCGGATCGGGAGGCCCAGCAGGCGGACATCGTTGCCCACCGAGTGAATCGGCTGGCCCCATTCGGCGTAGCCTCCGAAGATCGCGCCCAGTTTCTCGAGCGCGTTCGCAAGCTTGTCTTCACCGAGACGGGTGAGAACGCTCTTGACGATGGGCAGGGTGACGTTGCGATAAATCGTCGGATCCGAGAGCCGCACGTTCACGCCCAGTTCCTCGCGCACGGTCCGTACGACATCGTCTGAACGGATCCGGTTGTCGGTAGCGAGGTGAATGCGCGTGCCGATCGCCTCGGGCACGGTGAGACTCGCGAGAATTCCCTGCACCACGCGGTCGACGGGAACGAAATTCAACTCCGCGGTCGGGTCACCGGGGAACTGGCCGCCCGCCCACTGCAGCAGCATCTGACGCGGCTTCCCCGCGATGTCGGAATCCAGCTTGTCCGCGATCTCCTTGGCCCGGCCAAACGCGTTCACCGGAGCGTTCACCACCTTGGTGTCGCCGCGGTTGTTGCCGGTCTCGGAGTGCCCGATCACGATAGAGGGCAGAAGCTGGGCGACGCGCAGCCCCTTCTCGATCAGATGGCGGTCGGTCTCGATCGACGCCATCGCCTTCGTCAGTTCATAAAAGTTGTTGTAGAAGTGCCGCGGGAAGACGAGAGCCTCTTCCTGGGCCATGGCGTTGCGCTTCCGCCCGTGGATGTACGAGGTCTCGATCGCGATGTGCTCGACGAAGGGCCCGCCCCGGCGGTTCTGAAGCGAGAGCGAGAAGCCGAGGGCATTGATCGAGCCGAGGACGTTCGATCGGAACGAGGCTTCATACGGATCGTCGAAGGACACCGAGGCCGCACAGTGGATGACGTGGGTGATGCTCTTCGCGAGCACCTCGTGGTCGCGGGGGGACAGGCCGAAGTCCGGCTCCTCGATGTCGCCCTGGACGAAATCGAACTTGCCCATCGCGGCCTCGTCGATGGCGAGGCGCCGGAGCAGGACCGCCCCGCGCTCGGCGGCGTCGACCACGCGGAGAACCTCGCCGGTCTTGCGGTCCGTGATCTTCTCGGACCGGACAATCGAGGTGATCCTCGCGATCCGCGGATCCGTCGCGGCCTGGAAAAGGATCTCCTTGCCGACGAAGCCCGTGGCGCCGGTGAGGAGGACGTGAAGTTTCGGGTCGGCCCCGCGGGCCGCGAGTTTCTTCGCCGCGTCCTTGCGGGCTTTGACGAGACGTCGCTCGATAACCGCGGGCGAGAGGTGCTTGGGTTCGCGAAAACGATACGAGTAGTCACGCGAGACCACGCCGAGGAAGTCCTTGGCCTTCCTCTCGAAACTGCGGCCGCCCACAAAGAGGCTCGCGAACTCGGCGCCTCGGCCCGCCATCTCGTTGATGGCCTTGAGACCACGCTCCACCGCGCGTTCGCGGCCGGTGGTGCGGATGAACCCCGACGCGATCACCTGCGCCGCGACCTCGATCGGGTTCTGGTCGCGATGCGCATGAACGAGAAGGTCCTGAGGGTCGATCCGGCCCGCGATTTCGCGGCCGGTCGTGCGGTTGACCTTCTCGATGTATCGATTCGGCGAGAGATCGAGTTCCTTTGTCTGCGACCGCGGCATGTCCTGAAGTCTAGCCCTTGCCGGCCTTCGCCCGGCACAGAGCCTTGGGCTACTGTTGCGGTATGAAACGTCGCGCCTTTGTTCTTTTCGTCGTCCTTTCGGGGCTGTCGTCGAGCCCCGGGGCGCACGCCCAGACGCCCACCGCGCCGCCCCCGGGGTTCGGCGTGCTGCTGATGGCGCACGGAGGGACTCCGGAGTGGGACAAGGATGTCCTCGACGCGGTGGAGCCCCTCAAGGGCCGATACCCGATTGAAGTCGCGTTCGGCATGGCGGACCCGGCCACGATCCAGGACGCCGCCCGCAAGCTCGAGGCGCAAGGCGTCCGAAAGATCGGCGTGGTTCGCCTCTTCATCTCGGGCGAGAGCTGGCTCGAGCGGACCGAGCAGATCCTCGGCCTGCGGGCCGGGGCTCCAGAACGACCGAAAGACGCGGCGGCCGACCCTCATGCGGGGCACGCCGGCCATCACAACATGGACCTGTGGCGAATCGACACGCGGGCGGCGTTCGCCCTCACGCGTCAGGGACTCGCCGAGGCGGACGGCATGGGAGAAATCCTCGCCGCGCGCGCGGGGGCTTTGAGCCGCAACCCGCGCACCGAGGATGTCCTGATCCTCGGCCACGGTCCGGGCGATGACGCGGAGAACGCGAGATGGTTGGCGGCCATTGATGCCCGCGCGGACGTCGTGCGTCGGTCCCGCCCCTTCCGGCGTGTCGCGGTGATGACCCTGCGTGAGGACTGGCCCGACAAACGGCCGGAGGCCGAGAAGAAGATCCGAACGTTCGTGGAGAGCGCGAAGGCCGAAGGCGGCGTCGCGATCGTGATTCCCTTCCGCCTGCAGGGTTTCGGTCCCTATGGCGAGGTGCTCGAGGGCTCGAACTACGTCTCCGACGGCCATGGCCTGATTCCCCACCCCAACGTCACGCGGTGGATCGAGAACCAGATCAACGGGCTCATGGCCGGAGCCTTCCGTCCGCCGCACGCTCGCTGAGCGGCCCCGTCTCGCGCCTCAGGATTCCCCTCAGTGCGCCGTCGTACAGACTCGCGCCTGCCCAGGCGCGAGGATGTCACCATGGCTATATGCGGCGCTTGCGGAAATGACTACGACAAGACCTTTCAGGTCCTGATCCAGGGACAAACCCACACCTTCGACAGCTTCGAGTGCGCCATCCACAAACTGGCGCCTACCTGCGCCTGCTGCGGGCTGCGGATCATCGGCCATGGCCTCGAGAAGGACGGCCGGATCTTCTGCTGCGATCACTGTGCCGAGCGCGAGGGCGTGAAGGAACTACGCGACCGAGCCTGATGGCCTTCGCACAAAACGTCTTAACCCTGAACCCAAGGAGAACACCATGCCTCAACTGAAAGACCTGATGAGCCGGGACGTAAAACTCGTGAGCCCGGAGACGTCCATCAAGGAAGCCGCCATCCTGATGCGTGATGGCGATTTTGGAATGCTGCCGGTGGGAGAGGCGGATCGGATGATCGGGACCATCTCCGATCGCGACATGGCAATTCGCGCCGTCGCCCTCGACAAAGGGCCCGCCACCAAGGTCCGGGATGTGATGACCACGGGCGTCGCGTGGGCCTACGAGACGGACTCGGTCGACAAGGCGGTCAAGATCATGAGCGAGCGGCAGGTGCGCCGTCTGCCGGTCGTGGACGAGAACAAGCGGCTCGTCGGCATCGTGGCGCTCGGGGACCTCGCGGTCAAAGAGTCGGAGAAGGACTCGTCCGCCGAGGCTCTCTCCGAAATCTCCAAGCCGTCCTGAGCTAACCGCCGCTCACGGGTGGGATAAACACCACTTCGTCGCCTTCCGAGAGCGGCGCGTCGAACCGCGTGTACTTGCGGTTCACCGCGGCGGCAAGATTCGCACGCCGCGCCGCGAGCGTCCCACCTTCATCGAGTCGGAGAAGTTCGTGCCAGACGTCCCCCGGCGTCGCTCCATCGGCGAGAGTGAGGTCTACGCTCTCGCGCCCGAGCGCTTCCCGGATCGCGGCGAACAGGCGAACGTGGATCGTCATGAGCCGAGGCCGGGTGGTTGTCGACGAAGAGGGAGCGGGACCGGCGCTGCGGTGGGTCGCAGGCGGCCGGGGCGTTGAGCGCGAGTCGCAACAGTCCGTGATCGAGGTTTGCGCTCAACGAGCCGAGCAAGGAGGCACACGATTCCGAAGTTCCATAGACGCAGTGCCGACGCGGGAGGCGTCCCGGCGCCGCGAGCCCACCGCAGTGCCGGCCACGCGGGCCACCCCTACCTGCGGGCCGATAGTGGGAGGACGGGGTTGCTTCGTCGGTAGCGTCACGACTGCCTCCTCGCAATGACGAGCTGAAAGCCCACCGCGGCGCGGGCTGGGTCAGGGCTTCGACGGCGATGACGAACGGCTACGCGGCGCGGGGGAACCCTCGGTTCGACATCAGGGCGAAACCGATCATCTTGTAGAGGACGCGGGCGGCGACGTTGCCGTCCCACTCCGAGACCCGGGTCGGGTCGGGTGCTACTTCCACCAGATCGAAACCCACGACCTTCCGGCCGCTGTCGACAAGGGTGCGCAGGAGCATGGTCATTTCGGCGAACGAGAGGCCGCCGGGAACTGGCGTGCCGGTGTTCGGGCACAACACGGGATCGAGGCCGTCGATGTCGAAAGAGATGTAGTTCGTCTCGGGAAGTTCGGCCACGATCCGGTTGCAGACTCTCCGCCAGGATCCTGCGTCCAGAAGCTCGCGGCGGATATCAGACTCGAAGAACGTCCTGATCCGGCCCGCGCTGTCCCGGATCGCGTCGTCCTCCTGCTCGCAGTAGTCGCGAACGCCCACCTGGACGAGTTTGGCAACCGTGGGAATTTCGCGGATCACATTGTCCATGATCGAGGCATGCGAGAACGTGAACCCCTCGTAGGCGACACGCAGGTCCGCGTGCGCGTCGATGTGAAGGATCCCGAGGCCCGGGTTCTCATCGGCGATCGCCGCGATGGCGCCCAAGGGGACCGAATGGTCGCCGCCCACGATTCCCACGATCTTGTCGCAGGCGAGCCACGCCCGCGTTTCGTTCGCCACCCAGCCGTTCAAAAGGCGACCGAGGTCGTTCACACGGTCGACGTTCGCGAGGAGCTGAGGGTCGCCGTTTGCGCCGCCGTTTTCGATGACACTCGCGGCCAGACCCCTGGCCTCGTCACTCCACGCGCGCACCGTTTCCGAAATCGGCAACATCGCGATGCCCGATTCGTACGGCTTTCCCGTGTCGCGGTCGAGCAGGTCCACCTGATGGCTCGCGCGAAGGATCGCCGCCGGACCATCCGCCGTGCCCGACCCGTAAGACACGGTGGCCTCCCAGGGGGCCGGGATCAGGACCACGCGGGCGTCCTCGGGCTTGTGGGGCAGGCCGAAGATGCCATCGGAGTTGGCGGGCGCGTTGGGATCGAACGTGTCGTGCATCCTGGTAGAGAAGCTAGCACAGCGTCTGGGTGCCCAGCCTCGTAAGTGCGCAACACATGAGAGCGCCGATGCATCCCGGATCGCTGCGTTGCTCGTCCTTGCCTATGTTCAATTTGCGGCCTCCTCGACGCCTTGCGCTCCGGGCGCCTCGACCCTCGCATGTAACGCGAACTTGCGAGACAGGACACAAGAGACCGACGACACCGACCTCAAGGCGCAAAGCCGCAACGCGTTCGCTCTG
>CAZBTT010000058.1:0-15158 GCA_964494295.1 uncultured Acidobacteriota bacterium | reverse complement strand
CAATAGGACGAGAGCCGGTCGTCCTGACCGTAGCCGCCGGTGAGGCCGCGGTCGGGACCCACGTCCGCGGGCATCCGGGCGGGCACGAGGTGCAACTCGCCCGACACGAAGTCTTCTTCCTTGATTCCGTAGCGCGACGTCATCTCCTTCATCACCGTGGTCACGAGCGACCCTTCGGTTGGGATGCTGGCCGCGACCGGGTCGAGTTCTTCGGCCTCGAGCACGTTTTGATATGTCCGGGTACGAAGGGGCGTATCGGAGTGGGGCGCGTTGTCGGGGATGACGAACACCGGATCGGACTCGTCCATGCCGATCGAGACGTCGACGGTCTTGCCGTCGGTGGTATCCACGCGGCCGATCAGGGCCAGGGGCTCGTTCGCGTACTGGTACCTCTTGATGCCGCCGTACTCCATCGTGTTGAACATCGCGAGGGTCCCGGCCAGATAGATCGGCCGGGACTTCAAGTCGAGGTGCGATGAGTCGTGATGGGTCGCGAGCACTCGCACGCCTGAGGCGATCGGCTCCGAACCCACGACGACGAGGACCACGCCGCGATCGCGGCTGTTGACGATCAGCTTCGCGCCGGGCTTCACCTGACCGGGGGTTGTGAACTCCGCGAAACCCGCGGCCTTCGCCTGACGGATCGTCTCTTTGGTCGAGAAGTACGCGCTGCGCGCCACCTTGAGATAGGCCTTGTAGCCTTCGTTGAACGCGAAGACCTCTTTCCGCTGCTCGGCGGACACGAGATCCCAGCCGTTCTTCTTTCCCTCCCAGACGGTCTTGAGCGGAGACGGGGAGACGGCCGGTCTCGACTCCTGTGCCGCGGCCGGGTGTGGCGTTACGAGGAGGGAGAGGGAGAGGAAGAGGGCGGCGAGGGGGCGCATAGAGAGAGTCTATTCAAGCTCCTGGGCCAGTCGCTCGGCGCGGCGGGGCGCCGTCATCGAAGTAACCCCGACGCGCGGTGACCGTGAGGCCCTTCTTCGCGACTTCGACCTTGATCTTCCGGAAACCGGGTTTCCCCCGGCTTTCGGGCGGTTCGTACCCGAGAACGTAGTAGGTCGCCGTCATGTCGACGATGCGCGAGAGGCCCTTCTCCATGTCGTTGGTGTTGCGGACGTAGATACCCCCCGTGTCCGCGGCGAGGCCCGCCGCACCCGCGGATTCCTCCGAGAAAGCGAGCGGCGCTTCCATGCCGTCGTGTTCGAGGGCCTCGCGATACTCGGCTCCACGGAATCGGCTCATCCCCTGAGGGCCGGGCGCATCGAGGAAATGAATGGGGGCGTTCGCCCGGAGCGAGCGATTCACGATCTCGCGCATGCTCCTGTCCTCCTTGTCGGTGGCGTAGCCGCTCGACACCATCGCGATGCTTCGCCGGCCCGGCCTCCCGCTGAGAAAGTTCAGGGACCCGATCAACAGCCGATAGACGGCATCCCGGCGGGCACGCGCGGCGATGGCGACGTCCGTCGCGCGGGACCGGGCCATTCCCTGCGCCATCGCGAACCTGTAAGTCTGCTGCATGCCCGCGTTGGCCTGTGGGTTGAGGTGAACGTAACGCGCCGCCAGACGGTCGATGACCGAGTGGTCGCCCTGATCGGCGAGGATGGCCTCGGCATCGGAAACCGGAAGGTCCGAGCGATCGGGCACCTTCTTACCGACGATCTGGTCGATGGCCGCGTGGAAGCCCGCACGGTTCTTCGCCGGCTCGTCGACGAGCCCCACGTCGGACGCTGGCGCCACCAGCATGAGGACGCCCCGCTGTTCTGCGATGACGTCGACGAGCTTCTTCAAGGCGGGGAGCAGGCGCGCCGCATCCTGGGGCGTCAGTTGTTCATCGTCGACGAAGAGCACCGTGCTGGCGCCTGCGGACTGCGTCGCCGCCGCGGTTGCAGGAGCCTCCTGGCTCGCAGTGTCCACAGCCGCAGCGACCGGGGGCCCGTTCCTGGTGAAGGCGGTGAAGGAAACGATGGGTCGCTCCTTCCCATCTTCCTTGACCACGAAGTCTTGCTGCGTCAGTCCCGACACGACCTTGTCCGACTTGTCGAGCACCACGAGGTCGACGAGGACGAGTCGGGTCTCCACTCCGAGCTTGAGCGGCGGCGGTGGGAGTTGCGCGGCTGCTGGAGAGGCCAGCGCGAACGAGACGCCGAGGACGGCAACGCCAAGCCTCATGGTCGTGTGCATTCGCTCGGAGGCTATTACGTCCGCGCGGGTTTGTAGCGGTCGTCTGGTGGACGCCCCCTCCGGCCGCGCAGGCATCCTAGACGCGGGTGCTCAGAAGATAGGAACTCGAGGACTTGTCGAAGCCACTTGCGATCAGACGGCGTGCGAATCCGGCCCGAAGCTCGTCGGCGACGCGCTGCTGCTCGGCGCGGGCCCGGTCGGGTTCACGCTGGACGAGGTCGTTCCACGCGGGAGGAATTCCCACGGAGGCGATCACCGGCGTCGAGGGAGGCCGCTCTCCGCGGGCCCGCGCCCGAACACCGGGCGATTCAAGGTCCCAGGAGGCGAGCAGACGATCCGTGGGAAGGCCGTGATGGAGCGCCGAGGTGGTAACCCCGTAAAAGTTTGGGAGGTGCTCGGCGACGGTGGCGCCGAGGAGCTCAATGTTGAGGTGGGCGTTTCCCGCCTGCATCGGGTCGAAGGTCCAGGTGATTCGCTTCACTCCGTTCCGCAGAGCGTGATCGCGCTGGCCCCACTTGAGGCTCTGGCCCACGCGAGTCCCGCGAAATCGAGGCCGGACCGCCAGCATGTCCGAGTGCCAGAAAGCCTCGCCCTTGAGGATGGCCGGAAAGGCGTAGGCGAAGCCGGCGATCTCGCCGCCCTCGTCCTCGGCCACCAGGACCGATCCGCCGGCATGCTGGCTGGCCTTGAGCTGGATGCGGCCGACGATCTCGATGTCCTCGATGTTCCAGACCTCGCGCTGGATCCGGGTGGCTTCATCGAGGTCGCGGTGGGACGTGGCTTCGCGGATCAGCATGGGTTCAATAGGGCGACCGTCGGGAACTCTAGCCGGAACGCGCCATCTGGCAAGATGGGCGGCTATGAAGCGACGCGACTTCCTGACCATCGCCGCCACCGCGCCGTCTCTCGCCCTCGCCGGGCGGTCGCTGGCCGCCGAGCGGGAATTCGACTACATCGTGGTCGGCGCGGGTTCGGCCGGCTGTGTCCTCGCGAACCGCCTTTCCGCGGACCCCTCGGTGCGTGTCCTGCTTCTCGAAGCGGGGGATTCCGGCGAGAGCGATCCCGCGGTGACGACACCGGGTCGCTGGGTCTCCCTGATGGGGTCGAAGTACGACTGGGCCTATCGCACCGAACCGGAACCCGGGCTCATGGACCGGGCCATCGCGACGCCGCGCGGCAAGGGCCACGGCGGGTCGAGCGCCATCAACGCGATGGCGTTCATCCGCGGCCACCGCCTGAGCTTCGACCGGTGGCGGGAGTTGGGGAACCCTGGCTGGGGCTTTGATGACGTGCTGCCCCTCTTCAGACGATCCGAGCGGAATGACTTCGGACCTGCCGAACACCGTGGCGTCTCCGGCCCGCTCGCGGTCTCACAGTGTCGCGATCCCCACGACGGGCATCGCGCGTTCCTCGCCGCCGCGGCCGCAATCGGCTTCAAGGCGGATCCCGGTTTCGACTTCAATCGTCCGGCGCACGAGAACGTGGCGGGTTTCTATCAGAAGAACATCCTCGATGGCCGACGTCACAGCACCGCCGCCGCGTTTCTCGTGCCGGCCCTGGCGCGACCCAATCTCGAGGTTCGATCGAATGCCCGGGCCACGCGACTCGCCTTCGACGGCAAGAGAGTCGTCGGCGTTTCGTACCAGAGAAACGGTGTCGATGAGACGGCGCGCGCGTCCCGCGAGGTCGTCGTTTGCGGAGGCGCCGTTGAGTCGCCGAAGCTGCTGATGCTTTCCGGGATCGGCCCAGCCGATCATCTGCGGTCGCACGGCGTCTCGGTCGTCGCGGATCTTCAGGGCGTGGGGGCGAACCTCCA
Organism: uncultured Acidobacteriota bacterium; assembly: GCA_964494295.1. Taxonomy (GTDB): domain Bacteria; phylum Acidobacteriota; class Vicinamibacteria; order Fen-336; family JAGNNV01; genus JAGNNV01. The sequence goes on along the minus strand of CAZBTT010000058.1, from coordinate 11,161 downwards.
GGATCACCTGAGGGTCGGGGTCCGCCATCAGGGCCGGACCGAACTCCCCGGGTCGACCGTGACCGCTGGTTTGTTCGCGTCGTCGCTTCCCGGTGCAGGCGATCCCGTGCCCGATCTCCAGTTCTACGTCGGCCGCGGTCTCGACCAGCCCGACCGCTTCGTCACACTCACGGTCTCCCATGTGGCGCCCGGCTCGCGCGGCACGCTCCGTCTGCGTTCGAAAGACCCGCTCGAGGCGCCGGTGATCCGCGCCAACTACCTCCAGGAACCGCGCGATGTCGAAGCGATGGTGCGGGGTGTGAAGCTCGCTCGAAGACTCCTGGCCTCGTCCGCCTATGACGCTCTGCGCGCGGAGGAAATGGACCCGGGACCCGGGGTGAAGACGGATGCGGAGATCGCGGCCTTCGTCCGCGCCAAAGCCGACACGATTTTCCACCTTGCCGGCACCTGTCGCATGGGCCCGGAGCGCGATTCCATGGCTGTGGTCGACCCGCAACTGCGCGTACGCGGCGTCTCGCGACTGCGGGTGGCCGACGCCTCGATCATGCCCGAGGTGGTGAACGCGACCACTCATGCCGCCTGCGTGATGATCGGCGAGAAGGCGGCGGATCTCCTGCAGGGCAAAGCGCGCGCATGACCCGTCTCGGGCGGCTCTGGCGAGGGGACGCAGGCGGGCGTGAGGTGTTGAGCCTCGGCCTCCCGCTCATCCTTTCGATGATGTCGGTGACGATCCAGCACTTCGTCGACCGCATCTTCCTCACGTGGTGGTCGGCCGAGGCGGTGGCCGGTGTGACCTCGGCGGGTTTCGCCATCTGGGTCCTCACCGGCCTGTTCAATGGAACGGCGGAGTACGCGACGCCGTTCGTCTCCCAATACGTCGGCGCGAAACGTGAGGATCGTATCGGTGCCGTCGTCTACCAGGCGTGCTACTTCGCGGCGCTGGCCGGCCTCGTGGGCTGGGCACTGTCCTACTTCGTCACGCCCTTCTTCGACGCAGTGGGTCACGCGCAGTCCATGCGCGTCCACCAGATCGACTACTCGCGGGTCATGTTGCGCGGCACGTTCCCGGTGGTCCTGATGGTGGCGTTCTCCACCTATTTCGCAGGCCGGGGGAAGACCCGGATCGTTCTCGCCGTCACCCTCCTGGCCACCGTGGTCAACGTGATCTTTGATTGGGTCCTCATCTTCGGCAAGCTGGGCTTGCCCGCGATGGGCACGGTCGGAGCGGCCTACGGGACGATCATCAGCCAGGGCGTGGGCGCGCTCGCCTATCTGACCCTGATCCTGAGAGCGCCTGAACGGATGGCTCACGGCTTCAAGAACTTCCGGTTCGAGCCGAAGGTGTTCGCCCGGCTTCTGAAGCTCGGCCTGCCTTCCGGTCTTCAGCCGTCGCTCGAGATCCTGGCCTTCACCCTCTTCATGTTCGTGATCGGCAACACGGGCGTGGCTCCTTTGGCGGCCACCTCGATCGCGTTCAATCTGAATACGATCGTCTTCCTCCCCGCGGTGGGTCTCGGATACGGCGTGTCGACGCTGGTCGCCCGTTACCTCGGCATGGAGCGGCCGGCTCTGGCCGATCGTGCGATCAAGTCGGGGCTCGTGATCTCACAGGCCTACATGATCGTGTGCAGCAGCGTCTATCTGCTCTTTCCGCACCTCCTTCTCGCGCCCTATGCCGCGGGCGCCGACCCGGCCACGTTCGCGGAAGTGAGCGACATCGCCACCATTCTGCTTCGATTCGTCGCCTTCTACTCGATCTTCGACATGGTGAATGTGATCTGCGCGGGCGGCCTCAAAGGGGCGGGGGATACACGCTTCCCGATGCTGGCGACGGTGCTGATCTCTTGGTTCGCGATGCTTCTGCCCACCTGGTGGTTCTGCGTCCGGGGCGGCCACGGCGTCTATGTCGCCTGGATCTTCGCGACGCTCTACGTGGTCATCCTCGGAATCGTCCTTTTCGTCCGTTATCGTAAGGGAGCGTGGAAAAGCCTTCGAGTCATCGAATCCGACGCTCTGCCGGCGCTCGATCTACCCTGAGGTCTCCTTGGTAAGCGGAGACATCCGGGACGCGCGGGCCATCGCCGAGGCCATCGGTGTCGAGACCGCGTCGATAGCGGCCACGCTCGCGGAGGCTCACGAGCCGTTTCGCCGAAGGTCGCCCGTGAAATGGTCCGCGGCCGAACAGGTGGAGCACCTTCGCCTTTCCGTCCGGCCCGTGAACCTCTCGTTCCTGATCCCGCGAGTTGTCCTCGGAATCTTCGGAACCGCGCGGCCGCCGGGCCGGGCCTACGACGAGGTCGTTGCCGACTATCAGGGTCGCCTGGCTCGCGGCGCCAAAGCCTCGGGGCCTTTCATCCCCGCGCGATTGACCGGGGGCGAGGACCTGCAGCGACTCCTTGCCGCTTTTGAGAAGGCCCACGCCGCCTACGCCACGAGGCTCGGGGGAGCCGAGGGCCCGGCCCTCGATTCCACGCGGCTGCCCCACCCCATACTCGGACGCCTGTCGATACGCGAGATGGCGTTCTTCACGCTCTATCATCTCCGCCACCACCACGCGCTCATCCGGCGGGAGGCTCTGGCGTCGTGACCTCGTTCGCTCGGTACCTGTCCTTCGGGTTGATCGCCCTTTTAGGAGTCGCCCTGCTTGGTCTCTGCCTCAGGAGCGATCCGCCGAAGCTGGCGGAAGGGCGATTCTTCTCGGACGGCGCCACCTATTACTCGATGACCTGGAGTCTGGTGGGCGACTTCGACCTCGAGTACACGGCGGGGGACCTTGCCCGGGTCAAGCGCGAGTACCCTGACGGTCCAAGCGGAATATTCCTCAAACGCGCCTGGGGCGGATTCGAGTTCGACGACGAAGCCCCCTGGATCCGGCGGATCGAGCCGGCGGAGAACCGAATCTATTTCGGGAAGGCGATGACGTATCCCGTGCTCGCCGCGCCCTTCGTGGCCGTGTTCGGCACACGCGGCTTCCTGGTCTTCAATGCGCTGTGCCTGCTCGTTGCGTGGGTGTGCGCCTTTGTGGAGATCCGCACCCGGTCCACGGACCTCAAGGCCGCGATCGTGTCGTTCATCCTCATCTGCGCCACCATCGCTCCTCTCTATATCTTCTGGATCCAGCCCGAGCTCTTGAACCTTGCGCTCGTGGCCCTGGCCCTGCTCGCGTGGCGTCGGGATCTTCCCGTGGCGTCGGCCATCCTCTTCGGCATCGCCACCTACACCAAGCCCACGCACATCCTCATGGCCGCTCCCCTTGGCCTCGCACCGCTTTTCGCGACGGGCCTGGGCGTGCGCCAAAAGGCTCTCGAGGTCCTTCGCCGAGGGGCGGTGATGATTGGCTGCGCGGTAGCACTTTTCGGGGTCAACACCCTCGTCGCCGGCGAGTGGAACTACCAGGGCGGCGAGCGGAAGACGTTCGGCTTCGAGTTCCCCTTCGACCGCGGCGAACTGCGCGACATCACGTTCGGGAACGCGGGCGAGTGGATGACCACCATGAAACTCGGGCCGCTTCAGGAGGGGGAGGCGGAGACGCGCGGAGCGGGAATCGCCCAGGCCCCGGTGGAACTGCAGCAGATGTTCCTGGCGAATCTCGCCGACTTCTGGCTGGGTCGTTACGCGGGCATGGCGCCTTACTACGCACCGGCCTTCGTGGCGCTGATCTTCTTCCTGCTCGTCGGTCCGCGGGAGAAGGAGGGCTGGTTCGCCATCGCGGCGCTTCTGCTCTTCTTCTTCGTGAGCATCCGCATTCTTCCCGGGCCCACCAACTGGTACGGCGGGGGCGGGACGGTGGGCAATCGATACTTCATGGCCGCCCTTCCCCTCGCCATGATCTATCTCCCTCGCGGGCGCGAAGTTCTGACGGGTCTCCTGGGTCTCGCCCTGAGCGTCACTTTCCTCCTGCCCGCGTGGGTTCAGCCCGTGGAGCACTCGCTTCATCCGAGCCGTCTGGCGAGCCCCCCCGACGGGCCCTTCACGTACCTTCGGGCGGAACGGGCCATGCTCAACGATCTTTCGTTCTGCACGGATGCCTGGCGGAAGAAGCAGCCCTATGACGATGTCGAGGGGGATCCGCCGCTTCACCGCCCCGGCGCTCATCACGGATACTGGCTTTATTTCCCCGATGACGGGACGTTTGGGCGGGAGAGGATTCCCGACCTCTTTCACAAGGACGGCGAACCCGTCGAGGGCTTCCGGGTGAAACGGGGCGGATCCACCGAAGTCCTCCTTCGCGCCAACGAACCGATCGACTGGATCGATGTCACCCTCGTCGGCATGAAGACGATTGACGATATCGAGATCTTCGCGGGCGCCTCGTCCGAACGGGCGCTGGTGGCGGGCCTTGGGTCTGTACGGCTCCGGGTGTTCCCGGGACCGCCCGTCATGTACTACGACTCGTTCGTGTACAGCGTGAAGGTGCAGTCTCGCGGCGTCGCGGTGGGCCTCGCCGCCGACTTCAACCCGGCGGAGCACACCATGATCCGCCTGGCCCTCAAAGTCACGCCGCGGCCAAGCAGCCCGCAGTGAAAGTCTGCCGGCATTCGACGAACGCTGCATCCCGCCTGGACTTCTTCGCTCAGGAGCCCGAATATTCCCGATATTCGGGCCCTTCGGCTCATCGCCAGACGGGCGCATCGCTCGTCTCTGTGCCACGGCACACTTTCACCACGGACTGCTAGGTGAGCGAGCCTTCGCCGGTTCTCCCCGTCCGGCCGCCGGGCGGCCTCGAGAGGAAGTTCCGAAAGGCCGCCGACATCGTTTACTACGCGGGCCTTCGCACGGTCGCAGCGGCCCTTGGTTTCAAGCCGAAGCATCAAGCGCTCGATCGACGGATGCTCGACGAGATCATCCTCCCGCGGCTCGCCGCCGATGGACGTTTCCGGCGGGTTCTCTTCGTGGGCTGCGACTGGTACACCGAACACGTGGAGGAGCTCTTTCGCGCTCCCGGGCGGAGTTACGCCACCATCGAGATCGATCCGCGGAGGGCGCGCCACGGCGCCCGACCGCACTTCGTCGCCGCGCTTGCCGACCTCGGCCGGCATGTGAGCGACGGGTCGCTCGACCTCATCATCTGCAACGGCGTGATCGGCTGGGGCCTCAACGACCCGGGCGAGATCGAGCGCTCACTCGCGGCGTGCGCGTCCGCGCTGTCGCCCGGCGGGGTTCTCCTGCTCGGCTGGGACGACGTTCCCGAGAGGTTGCCGATGAAGATCGCGGATATCCAGGCGCTGCGTGTCTTGCGTCCGGCGATTCCATCCGGCTTTGACGCCCCGGTGATCCCGACCGGGACCTACGCGCGCCACACCTTCGGCTTCTGGGAGAAGCCGGGAGCCGCTTAAGTTGATGCCCCGAGGGTCAGCTTGACCGTACGCGTCTTGCCGTCGCGCCAGACCTTCATCTCGACGGTGGCGCCGGGCTCGATGTAGGAGAGCCGGCCAGCCAGTTCGTCGCGGCTCGTGACCGCGCGGCCGTCGATCTCGGTGATGACGTCGCCGACCGCGATACTGTCGTCGCCGATGTCGACGCCGGTGAGCCCGGCCCGGGCCGCCGCCGAGCCCCGTGTTACCTCCCGGATGACCGCGCCGCGGACCCCGAAGCGCCGGGCGACGAGACCATCGAGGCGGCTGTCGAGTTCGACGCCGATAACCGGCCGCCTCATCCGTCCGAACTGGATGAGCTGGGGGACGACGCGGCTGACCGTGTCGACCGGGACCGCGAAACCGATGCCGGCATTGGTGCCCGAGGGCGAGTAGATAGCGGTGTTGACTCCGACGAGCTGGCCCGAGCTGTCGAGAAGCGGTCCGCCGGAATTACCCGGGTTGATCGCGGCATCGGTCTGGATCACGTCCTCGATCGGCGTGTTCAGCACACTCGTGATCGTCCGGCCGAGCGCGCTCACGATTCCGGTGGTCAGGGTATGGTCGAGTCCAAAGGGATTCCCGATCGCGAAGACCTTCTGGCCTACCTCGAGATCCGAACTGCGTCCGGGCGGCAGCGCCTTGAGGTCTTCTTTCGCGGCCTCGACCAGGATCACGGCCAGGTCGAGTTCAGGTGCGGTGCCCACGAGCCTGCCGGTGAGATTCTTGTCCTTGAGGGTCACGCGGATCTCGGCCGACCGAGAGCCCACCGCCGGCTGGACCACGTGATAGTTGGTCACGATGTGTCCCTTGTCGTCCCACACGAAACCGGAGCCCGAGCCGGTCGCCTGCTCGGAGACGGTCCGGCTCCAGAAGTCGACCCTCTGTTCGGTGGTGGTGATGAAGGCCACCGCCGCCTGCGAGTCTTTGAACAGGGCGATGGTCGCCCGCTCGTCGGCGTCGAGATTCCGTTCGCGCGGCGCGCTTGCGGGCCGGGTCTGGGCTTCCGCCACGTTCTGGCGGGAAACCGCGTCCTTGATGTCTCTGCCGAAGTACGCTCCGAGCGCCGCGCCCAGGAGCAGGGCGGGAAAGAATACGCGTCCAAGTCTCATGCCCTCGATTTTAGGACTCGATTCCGGTATCGCGCCAAGCGCCGGGGGGCCTCGTCGCGGATAATCGCGTCTCCCGTGAGAAAAGGCCCGAAAGAAGCGACGCCCGCCCGACCCGGCCCCGCGCTTCTCGCGATCTGGGCGGCAGGAGCGGCGCTTCGTCTGGCCTTCGTGGGCCTCGAACCGCAGACCCGCCCGATCGCCGACGAGACCATGTGGCTCATGGCCCTGATTCGGATCCCCGCCGCGGCCTTCTCACCCTTCTCCAACTACCCGATCTTCCATCCGCCCCTTTATCCGTACCTCCTTGCCGCCCTGGACGCGGTCTTTGGGATCCTCCTCGCCAACCAGGTTTGCCAGGCGCTCCTCGGAAGCCTGCTGATTCCCGCGGTCTTCCGGGTCGCCTCGGAGGTATCCGGCCCGCGCGCGGGCCTGGTCGCGGCGGGACTTGCCGCCTTCTATCCCGAGATGATCTGGTACTCGGCCCATTTCTGGTGCGAAACCCTCTTCCTCTCGCTGGTCTGGTGGGCAGTCGAGAGGATTTTGGTCGCGGATCAAGAAAATTCGCGTCGGGCCGCGATGGCCGCCGGGGTTCTGTTCGGTCTGGCGATCCTTACCCGCGAGACCGTCCTCTATCTTCTTCCGCTCGGTGCGTGGTGGGTGTTCGCGAGGCGGCCCCGCCGCGGGGCACTTGCCGGGCTCGTCCTCGCAAGCTCGCTGGCCGTCGTCCTGCCCTGGACGGTGCGGAACTGGATTCAATTCGACTCCTTCATCCCCGTTTCCACGGGCGGAGGGCTGAACCTCTATCAGGGCAACGCGCCGCTCTCGAGGAACGAGGTCTACAACGAGTACTACGCGAACGAGGGGAAGGTCTCTCAGTACCAGTGGGCCCGGACCGCGGGGCTCAAGGTGATCTGGGAGCGGCAGCCCGCCTGGATCTTCGAAAAGATCCGCGACGAGGGACCGAGGCTCGCCGAACTGGATTCGCTCGCCCTCATCCACATCCGTCGCGGGGCCTACGGTGAGGTCGCGTGCACGACCTACCGAGGGGCCGCGCTGATCGTTCTGGTCCCGTGGATTCTGATCGCGATGGCGTCCGTGGTGGCCATCGCGCGTGCGCGCCTCGACCGACCCATGGTGCTCCTGCTGGGCCTTCTCGGCGCGTACCTGCTTCTGCACATCGCGACCCACGGATTTTCCCGCTATCGCCTGCCCGTGCTGCCGGGTTTCATGATCCTGGCCGCGACGCTGCTCGAGCCGTCGAACCGCGCGCCGCTTTCGGGGGTCCGGCGTGGCCTGCTCGCGGTCCTTGCGCTCGCCCTGGCGCTCCTTTGGGCGCCCTCGGCGCTCGACCAGTCAGGACATCTCGGGCTCACCGCACCTCCGCTCTACGAGGGCTTCGCTCCGGTCTGTCCGGCGCCCTGAAAGCGAAACGCCGGCGATTTCTCGCCGGCGTCTGTTCGACCGGGCCCCGTGTTGGAGCCCGCAATGTTCGAGGTTTAGAAGCTCGCGGGACGGCAGGTGTAGCGCTCGCCGATGTACGGCGTGTGGCTGCTGCCGATGATCACATCGACGTTCTGCGACACGTCGTTGCTGATCTTGATTGCGACCTCGTCCTTCGAATAGGACTCGCCGTTCTCGCCGCCTCCGCGCGCGCACATGCCGGGGTTCAGCTGCATCAAGGTCTTCGCGAGGAGCTGGGTGTACTCGATCTCTTCCAGCTTCAGCGATCCGTTGGAGTTGAAGATGTCGGGGCGCGTGCGCTCGAGGTGGGCTTGCGCGTCGTTGATCGCACCGCCGAACATCTCGGGGCCGCCTCTCGAGCAGCAGCCGCTATTTCCGCAATCGGGACGGGTGGGCAGGGTGCAGCTGCCGGCGCTCACGGGGCCCGGCGTCGGAACTGGAGTCGGGGTGGGGGTGGCAGCGGCGGCCGGCGTCGGCGTCGCGGTCACATTGCCGGAGGCGCCCCCGGCAGGGCCGGAAAGGTTGGGCTGGGTATCGAGGCCGTCGCCGCAGGCCGACAGGGTGAGGGCCAGGGGAAGGGCCAGCAGGGCCAGGTTGAGGCGGGTGGATCGGGTCATGGTCGTCTTTTCTCCAAGGGTTAGTTTCAGTCGCGGCAGTCTGTCCGGAGCGTCTGCCAGGTGCATGGCGCCGGGGATAGACGTCGCCTGACTAAGCGTCGGGGCGACGCATGCTTTTTCGAGTCGGCGCAGTGTACGCCAGGAGGCCGGTGCGCGCCAAGTTATTGAACGAGGCCGGTTATCAGGATCTGGCACGGGGCCCGGCCCGGGTTCACCCATAGCCTCAGTTCCCCTGGGAGCAGGATGACCGAGTCACCCGCGGAGAGGCGGTGCAGGTCGGGCCCGAGTTGCAGTTCGACTCGCGCCTTGAGCACCATCGCGAACTCTTCGGTCCGGTGCGCCACGGGATACTTGCCGCTGCGGCCGCCAGGCGCGAGGGTTATGAGCAGGGGGTCGAAGCGGCGTCCGGGGCCGGGTCGGCCCAGCGAGACTATTTCCGCGTTCGACCACGAACTCGGAAGCGGCCGGCGCTCGGACCGGCGCAACACCAGGCCGCCCTCGCCCTGCGCGATCGAGGCGAAGAACGACCCGAGCGTTGTGCCGAGGGCATTGGCGATCTTCTCCATCGAGTGGATCGACGGGGAAACCTGGCCGTTCTCGAGCTGCGAGATGAAGCTCGGGGAAAAATCCGTCTGCGCAGCGAGGGCGCGAACGGAGAGACGCGCCTGTTCCCGGAGTGCGCGGACCTGAAGGCCGACCTGCTGCTGCTTGAGAACGGGACGAGCCCTGGGATGCGCCATCGCCTCGATATTACGCGACCCGTTTCGGGCCGCCGGCCGGATCGAACCGTTTACGAGTGTTCACTTATACTGAACACCGCGATGCCCCCGACCCCTTCAGGAGTGTCCTAAGTGGCGTCCACGGCGAGCCCTTCGTTGCCGGCGTTTTACCCGGCACTCGACGGGCTGAGGGCGCTGGCCATGTTCGCGGTTCTCATCTCTCACTACTTTCCCGAGAGGTCGGCGATCCAGCGCGCGTTTCACTGGGGTCGCTTCGGGGTTTTGTTGTTCTTCGTCCTTTCGGGATTCCTGATCACCGGATTGCTGCTGCGGGGCCGCGATGCCGTGGCATCCGGCGAAAGCACGCCGGGGGGGGTGTTTCGAGCGTTCATGGCGCGGCGCGCCCTGCGCATCGCACCCATCTACTACCTCGTCATTCTTCTGGGCTGGTGGATGGGTTACGGACCGATCGCGGATCACCTGCCCTGGCACCTCACGTACACCGGCAACATCGCCATGACCTACTTCGGCGCCAAACTCGCCCAGGCGACCCACCTCTGGTCCCTCTGCGTCGAAGAGCAGTTCTATCTTCTCTGGCCGCTCGTCGTCCTCTTCGTGCCGGCCCGATGGCTCGCCGGAGTGGCGCTTTCTCTGGTGGCCGTCAGCTTCGCCCACGAGGGGTACGGAACTCTCCAGGGACGCTCCTTTGAAGAGACCCACCTCGTTCTCCAGGGCTGCATGGACGCGCTGGGCCTCGGAGCCCTGCTTGCGATCACGATGCACAAGGACGGCTGCACGGGTCGCTCCGCCGCCACCCTGTCCTTTTTTGCCGCCGCCGTGGGCGCGCCGGTCTTCTTCTTTGCCCAGGGGTTTCGCTACCAGGTGGGCCTCTCTGCGACCGAACAGCTCGCGTACCGCCTTCCCGGCGACATCGGCATCGCCCTCATTTCGACCTCCCTGGTTTTCCTCGCTACCCAGACGGGACCCTCCATTGTGCGCTCGTTCCTGGAACTCCCTCCCGTTCGCTACATGGGTCGGATCAGCTACGGGATATACCTCTATCACCTGTTCCTGATCGCCATCGGACGCGAGGTCGCGTTTCGCTACGGCTACCCGCAATTGCCGCGAGGCCTGTCGATGTTCCTCCTCTACAGCGCGCTTTCAATCCTGCTCGCCACGTTGTCCTGGTACCTGATCGAGGCGCCCATCAACCGACAGAAGCGCCGCTTTCCGTATCCGCCCAGGGCGCCTCAGGGCGTGGCCGCGGTCTGAGGTTCCGCGCGCGGGTGTAATAAAGTCCGGTGTCCTTGCTCATGAGGACACCCCTTAAGGCCCCGGCGGTCGCCCTGTTTCTGGCCGCCTGCGGGGGCGGATCGAATCAGGTGAGCGCTCCCACGCCGTCGATCCGCAGCATCACCTTCGTCGCGTTCCTTGATGAGAACCGGAACGGGCAACTCGATGGGTCGGAGTCGATTCGCATTCCCGGCGTCGAGATCTCCTTTGGCTCCGCCTCGGGCCGAACCGCCCTTCTCTCGGGGACGGTTTCGCTCGACGTTCTCCAGACCGCGCAGACCCTCTCCGTCAATCCGGCCTCTCTGCCCCCCTATCACCGCGCGCCCGACGCCGCGGTTCAAACGCCGCCTTCCGCGGGGCCCTTTGGTGTGCCCATCACCCTGCCCCTCGGTGCAGGTGCAGTTCCCGGCGTTTTTCTCGCGTTTGGGGACAGCATCACCAACGGCCAGGCCGGAGTGGGGGATGGTCAGGGCTATACCGGCGAACTCGAGAAACGGCTCACCGCCCATTTCGGCAAGGCCAGGGTCATCAATGACGGCGTCGATTCCTCGAGCAGCGAGCGCGGTGACGCACGGATCGTCGACTCCCTCACCGGCGGCCGACCG